>NZ_JBEZKL010000008.1:0-80000 GCF_040704695.1 Streptomyces sp. NPDC048411 | reverse complement strand
CGACGACCGCTCAGGCCGGCGGATCATTCTCGAGATCCCGAAACCCGGCACCGGCACCGAGAACAAGCTGACGGCGCTTTCCTGGCGGTCCCACCGGGTGCAGGCTCCGCCGTGCCATGTGCTTCACCGGCCCGCTTCGGGGAGCGGCGGAACAACCACTACCGAACGTGAGGACAGTTGTGGTGCGGTCAGTGCCGCAGAGCCCTCCCCACATCGACCTTGACTTCACCCGACAGCTTGCGGTTGCTGCGGGCGATGGCGTCCTTGGAGGACTTCGGCCCGACGTCGTCGATCGTCACCACCACCGTGTCGAGCAGGTTGCCGTTTCCGTCACGGAAGGTGACCTGCACGGCGTAGGACTTCGGTGAGTCGGTGCCGTTCGTCACGGTGATCTTCGAGGTGGCGCGGCCGTCGTGGTCGGTGCTCACCGCGCCCAGCTTGACGTCGCCCTTGGCGTTCACGCCGTTCTTGAAGCCTCTGAGTTTCTCGCCCGCGGCAGCAGTCGCCGAGGCCACCACGTCGGAACCCCTGGATGCCACCGACGCTGCGGCGGAGGCCGCCCCGGACGGCGTGGTGGAGGTGCCGCCGCCGTGCGAACAGGCACCGGCGGTCGACATCACGGCCGTCGTCAGCAGCACGGCCCACAGGCCTCGTGCGGCTTTCCTCGTCATCGTTCCTCCCAGCACTCGCCCGTCGCCCCAGTCAAAGGGGCCGCAGGCCGCATCGCATGCCCGGTATGCCGGACGGGTGAAGGGCCGGGCCGGAGCGGAGGCCGTACGTCCGGGCGCGGCTGCCCTGTGCGCGCATGTGCCTGTGCCCCCGGCGTCCGGGGGCACAGGCTTGCGGTCCGTCAGCGGCCGTAACGGATCAGTGCGCGGACCATGCGGCAGGTGGTGTCGGACGGCGGGTGGATGCCGATGCGCTCGGCAGTCGTGCGTATCGTGTCGTTGTCAGCGCTCGACGGGTAGTAGACGCCCGTGTCGAGCAGGGCGATCGCCAGGCGCATGGCCTTCAGGCGGCGGTTGTGGGAGACGTACCACTCGCGGGGCCGGCCCGCGGGGAGCGGCTTCTTCTGCAGGGGCTTGTGGAGCGGCTTGGTCGTGACTGCGGCAACGGCCATGGGCATCCTCCTGGCACGGTCGTGAAACCCTCACGAACTACCTCCATTTTACGGCCCACCACTGACAATCACCCCTGGCCAGCGGGGCTTTCGCGGTGTCCGTCGCGTACCGTTGACCCCATGGAGATCTGGATCAATCCGGCATGTTCCAAGTGCCGCAGCGCAGTGCAGTTGCTCGACGCCGAGGGCGCCGAATACACCGTCCGCCGCTATCTGGAGGATGTGCCGTCGCCGGACGAGATCCGGGCTGTGCTCGACCGGCTGGGGCTGGAGCCGTGGGACATCACGCGGACGCAGGAAGCGGACGCGAAGGAGCTCGGGCTCAAGGAGTGGCCGCGCGAGGCCGGCTCGCGGGAGCGGTGGATCACCGTACTCGCCGAACATCCGAAGCTGATCCAGCGGCCGATCATCACGGCGGAGGACGGGACGGCTGTCGTGGCGCGTACGGAGGAAGCCGTGCGGGACGCTTTGGGGCGTTGAGCACGGCCGGAATCACTCGGTCAGCAGGAAGTCCTCGATCCTGGGGTTGAGTTCGGCGGCGTCCGGGGCGTGCAGCGGCAGCGTGTGGTGCGTGGCGCCCGGGATCGTCGCCGTCCGTGCGTGCGGGAGCAGCCGGGTCGCGGTGGCGGTGACCCGTGCGGCTTTGTGGACCCGGCTGTTCTCAGCCGTGAGGATCAGGGTCGGTACGTAGAGCATGCTCAGGGCCTCGGGCGTGGGGCGACGGCCCATGACCGGCCGGGCGGTCGGGAAGCCTGCGGCCTCGTCGCGCAGGTGCCGCCATGCCGGGTCGAGCGTGGCGCCGGCCGTCTCCCAGTTCATGAAGATGCGCGTGCGTTTCGCACTGGGGCGGAGCAGCATCGGCAGTGCGCGCAGCAGATAGCCGGGGCGGTAGCCGGCGAAGCACTGGGTCGGGTCCACGAGGATCAGCTTCCGGACGCGGTCGGGTGCGTGCAGGGTGTAGTGGAGCGCGATCCAGGCGCCGTAGGAATGGCCGCAGAGTGCTGCCGATGCGATGTTCAGGGCGTCCAGCACGGCGTCCAGCCAGGCCGTCAGGTCCGGCACCGTACGGACCGGGCGCTCCCCCGCCACGCTGCGGCCCGGATCGCCGATGAGGTCGACGGCGTGGACGCGGTGGGTGCGACCCAGGTGGGCGGCCTGGGCGAACCAGACAGTGGAGGTGGAGCCGCCACCCGCCAGGAGCATCAGGGGCGGGGCACCCTCGGGGCCGTAACTGTTGATACGGGTGGTGCCGTACGGGGTGGGGACGTCGGAGTGGGTCGTTCCGGTGGGCCACTTGGCCGCCAGAACCTCGTCGTATGCCGCGAGGAACGACTCGGTGACGGCCGTTGCGGATGATCCGGATGACGTGGTTGCCATGGAGTACCTCCCGAAGGTGGGTGCCCTTGGATATTGTCTCGCTCAGCGAGACAATAGAGGAAAGAGGACTGATGGGCGAGCATGGTTCCGAGCTGGAGATCGTTCATCTCCTGCGCAAGGTGACTGTCGAATTCGGGCTGCGTCAGGCCGAGTTCGCGAGCCGCAACGGCATGCACCCCACCGACGTACGCGCCCTGATCTGCCTGCTCGACGCCGAGCGAGAAGGCACTGGCGCGACGGCCGGGTGGCTCGGTGCGCAGCTCGGGCTCAACTCCGCGGGCACCACCGCCGTCATCGACCGGCTGGAACGGCTCGGCCACCTCACCCGCACCCGCGACCCGCGCGACCGGCGGCGGGTGCTACTGGCGGTGGACCCGCGGGCGGTGGAGCTGGGGTGGGCCTTCTTCGGGCCGCTGATCGAAAGCACGGTGACAGTGCTGCGCGACTTCGACGAGAGTGAGACGGCTGCCGTGCGGCGCTTCCTGTCCGCCGCGCACCAGGCGGTCACCGCCATTCCCTGACCGGCAGGGCGATCGCGGGGACTCTTTCGTGATCAGGCTCCATGAGCCATCGTCAAAGGCGTCGCCTGCAACGCGGAGGAGGCCGGAGACAGTGGCGTAGCGGCCCGGTCGGTGCCCGCACGGTGCCGGACGGGCTCTCCCCGCCGTTCAGGACCGTGCGGGCACCGGCCCCGCCTTGACCTCCGCCTCGGCCAGCAGCTCGGTCAGCCGCAGCCCGAACCTTACGTCGCAGGGGTGCGGAATCCCCGTACGTACCGCTTCGAACAGCGCATCGACCGCCGCCCGGAACGACCCCACCGCATCCCCCCACCTGGGCAGCGTCGCAACGCCCGGCTCCCCCCGGAGCTCGATCTCCGTACCCACCGCTCCCTGCGGCGCCGCCAGTGCGAGCGTCACCGTGCTGGAGGCGCCGGAGGTGTGGCGGAGGACCAGGTGAGTGGTGTCGGCGGGACCTCGGGCCGCGGTCAGTTCCGTCGCATCGCCAAGCACCGGGAGCAGCACCGACAGCGCATGCGGACCGACGTCCCACAGACCGCCCTTGTCACGGCGCCATGGAGACGCCGCGTACTCGCTGTCCGCACCGGGGGCGTACAGCGCGCCGATCCACTGGGCGCGGGCGGTGAACCAGCCGTGCCGGCCGGCCTGTTCGGCGATCCAGTCGGACGTATCCTTCGCGAACCGCAGCGTGCAGAACACGACGGATGCGACCCGCGCCCGGTCTGCCGCCTCGGCGACCTCCCGGGCCCCGGCCACGGTCGTCGCGATCGGCTTGTCCATCAGCAGGTGACACCCGGCGGCCGCGGCGCGGGCGGCCAGCGGGGCCTGGACGTCAGGCGGCAGGGCGAACGCGACGGCGTCGCTCACGGCGAGAAGTTCGTCGACGCCCGCGTCACCGGAGTACGCCGTGGTGCCATGGGTGGTCGCGAGCGCGTCCGCCGCCTCGGGGCGGCGCCCCCACACGCCGCTGAACGCGACGCCGGGATGGGTGGCGAGGGCGGGTGCCTGGGTGTTCCGGGCCCAAGGGCCCGTACCGAGAAGGCCGATACGCAGAGGAGCGGCGGGCGGTGTCGTCATGGGAGGCAGTCTGCCCGGTCCGCCTTATCGGGTGGCGGCGTACGACGGTCCGCGGTTACGTTGGCGGAGCCGGCCGTGGGACTCCGGCTGCGACTTCCGGGACTTGCCCCAGGTACCGGCGTCCGACGCCGACTGGCGGCTCGCGCGGGCGGCCGCGGCGCTGGGCAGCACCGAGGAGGAGCTGGTGCGCCGGATCCGGGCCGCCGGCTTCGAGCGGCTCCTCAAGGCCCACGTACAACGCAGAAATCCTCGGTAACACGGGGTTCACATTCGGGCAACGGACGGGAAACCCCGTCTTGCGAAGCTGCGCTGCAGAGACCGGACCGCAGACCGCAGCACCGCACCACCCCCGAAGGATGGCTTCCGTGACGTTCAAGGCTGAGTACATCTGGATCGACGGCACCGAGCCGACCGCCAAGCTTCGTTCCAAGACGAAGATCATGGCAGGCGAGCCCTCGGGAGACGTCGCGGAGCTGCCCATCTGGGGCTTCGACGGATCCAGCACCAACCAGGCCCAGGGGCACGCCTCCGACCTTGTGCTCAAGCCGGTCTTCTCCTGCCCGGACCCCATCCGCGGCGGCAACGACGTCCTCGTCCTGTGCGAGGTCTTCAACATCGACATGACGCCGCACGAGTCCAACACCCGCGCCGCCCTGCGCCCGGTCGCCGAGCAGTTCGCCGGCCAGGAGCCGATCTTCGGCATCGAGCAGGAGTACACCTTCTTCGACGGCCACCGCCCGCTCGGCTTCCCCGTGGGCGGCTTCCCGGCCGCGCAGGGCGGCTACTACTGCGGTGTCGGCTCCGACGAGATCTTCGGCCGCGAGATCGTCGAGAAGCACCTCGACAACTGCCTTCAGGCGGGACTGGGCATCTCCGGCATCAACGCCGAGGTCATGCCGGGCCAGTGGGAGTTCCAGGTAGGCCCGCTCGCCCCGCTGGAGGTCTCCGACCAGCTGTGGATCGCGCGCTGGCTCCTCTACCGCACCGCCGAGGACTTCGACGTCTCCGCGACCCTGGACCCGAAGCCGGTCAAGGGCGACTGGAACGGCGCGGGTGCGCACACCAACTTCTCCACCAAGGCGATGCGCGAGGGTTACGACGCGATCATCACCGCGTGCGAGTCGATGGGCGAGGGCTCGAAGCCGATGGACCACGTCAAGAACTACGGCGCGGGCATCGACGACCGCCTCACCGGCCTGCACGAGACCGCCCCGTGGAACGAGTACAGCTACGGCGTCTCCAACCGCGGCGCCTCGGTCCGTATCCCGTGGCAGGTCGAGCGGGACCAGAAGGGCTACATCGAGGACCGTCGCCCGAACGCCAACGTCGACCCGTACGTCGTCACGCGGCTGATCGTCGACACCTGCTGCACGGCGCTGGAGAAGGCCGACCAGGTCTGATCCGCCACCGGCTCCGTACGAGGGGGCGCCCGCCAGAGAAACTGGGGGCGCCCCTTCGGCGTGCCCGGTCCGCTGTCAGTGGCGTGTGCCAGGGTTGGCCCATCCTCGACACATAGGGCCCGTACCGACGGGTGAGAGAGTCCTGCTGCGCCACCGCGTTGTCTGGTCTAATGGGGGGCATGGTCGGCTTCCCGTACACCTCATCAGGTCGCAGCGACCTTGAGCCGTTCTGGCCCTCTCGCCAGCATCATGACTTCGACCGGGTGTGTTGCCGCGCGTGGAACGCGCAGGCCCTCTAAAGCCGCTCACCCCGGCCTTCGGTCCGCGCGCACGACGCAAGTCCGTCCCTCGACGACTCCTTCGCGCGAAAGAGCTGACCCTCATGGCGAACACTCGTACCTTCTCCGCCGCTGCCACCACAGCGTCCACGGCGACCACTGCGGCCGCCCGCTCCGCCCGATCCGTTCCTCCCCACCGTCACAGGCTGCGCTCCGTCGCCCCCGACGACGTCGTACAGCCGGCCGATGTGGCCGACTTCCTGCCGCCGGGCGCGACCTGGCTTCCGGCACCCCAGCACACCGTTCCGGCGCTGCTGGGCCGTCCACCGATGATCGGCTACCTGGTCCTCGTACCGGCCGACCAGCAGCCCGCCGTCGCGGCCGCCGCGGCGCAGCGCATCGTGCCGGAGCCGCTGGTGACCCCGGGGGCGGGGCCCGTGCGCATCGACGGTGTGCAGCGCACCGCGACGGTGGACGGGAGCGCGCTCGACCTCACCTTCCTCGAGTTCGAGCTGCTCGCCCATCTGGTGGCGCACCCCCACCGGGTGCACACCCGCGACCAGTTGGTGACGACCGTCTGGGGCTACGGGCACGTGGGCGACGGGCGCACCGTCGACGTCCATATCGCCCGGCTGCGCCGCAAGCTGGGCGCCGAGCACCGGCGGTCGATCCAGACGGTGCGGCGCGTCGGCTACAAGTACGCCCCCTGACGGCGCTGAAGGCGCAGGAGAGCGGCCCCGGTCCGGTACCCACCGGACCGGGGCCGCTCCGTGTGCCGGGTCAGGCACTCAGTCCCGACCCCGCCGGGGTCTCGGCCGACCCCCGTCCCGCGCCCGTCCCCGGCTCGCCGTGCTCCAGCACCGGCAGTCGGTTCAGCCCGCGCGGCGTCCGCCAGTTCCGCTCCCCCAGCAGTGCCATCACGGAAGGCAACAGGACCATCCGTACGAGCGTGGCGTCCAGCAGCACCGCGACAGCGAGGCCGACGCCCATCTGCTGCATGTCCTGCATCGACAGCGTCCCGAAGACCGCGAACACCGCGACCATGATCACGGCCGCGCCGGTCACCGCACCCGCCGTTCGCCGGATGCCCTCCTCGATCGCGGCCCGGGTGTGCAGACCGCGGTCGCGGGCCTCACGGATCCGGGAGACCACGAACACGTGGTAGTCCATGGAGAGTCCGAACAGGACGACCAGGACGAACAGCGGAATCCACGCCTCGATCGCGCCTACCCCCTCCGAGCCGATCAGCGAGGCCCCCCAGCCGTGCTGGAAGACGGCGACCATCACTCCGTACGCGGCGGCCACGGAGAGCAGGTTGAGCAGGATCGACGTCACGGCGATGACGTACGAGCGGAAGCAGAACAGCATCAGCAGGAAGGTCACCGCCGTGATGAAGGCGAAGACGGGGACGATGCCGCGCTTCAGCTGGTCGTTGAAGTCGACGGACCCGGCGAGCTCCCCGGTCACGTACACCTGGGCCCCGGTCCCGTCGAACGCGGCGGGCAGCCGCTTCTCACGCAGTTCGGAGAGTCCGGCCTCGCCGCCGGGAAGCGGTACCTCGATCTCCGCGACGTTCTGCGCCTTGTGGACGGTCACCTCGTCGAAGCCGTCGAACGCCTTGCGCAGTGCGGGCGCCTCGATGTCGTCGGCCTTGACCACCACCCGAGCCGGAGCTGGGCCACCGGGGAAGCTCTCGTCGATCTGCCGGTAGGCGACCGACAGCTGCGAGTCGGAGCCGAACTGCTTCTCCAGGCCCAGCTGTTCGGTCTTCATGCCGAGAGCGGGCGCGGCCAGGGCGAGCAGGACGACGACCGAGGCGACCGCGAAGATCCTCGGCCTGGACAGGACGGGCTTCAGCACCGTGCCGGCGGTCCCGCCACTGGTGCGGGCGCGTCGGCTCCCCCGCCGGTTGAGGAACGGCACACGTCCCGCGTCGATCCGGTCACCCAGCCAGGACAGCAGCGCGGGCAGCACCGTCACGGAGCCCAGCATCGCGATGAAGACCACAATGATCGTGGCGAGGGCGAAGCCCTTGAACAGCATCAGTCCGGACAGGAACATGCCGGCCATCGCGACCATGACCGTGAGCCCGGAGACGAGCACGGCCCGGCCGCTGGTCGCCGCCGCGATCCGCAGCGCCGTCTCGGCGTCGTGTCCCGCCGCCCGCTCGTCGCGCTCGCGCCGCAGGTAGAAGAGGCAGTAGTCGACGCCGACGGCGAAGCCCATCAGGAACATCACGGAGTACGTGGTCTGGAACAGGTGCAGCTGGTGGCTGGCGAGCGACAGCAGCCCGAAGGCCGCCATGCACGCGGTCAGTGCCAGGCCGACCGGGAGCAGCGCCGCGACGACGGCGCCGAAGGCGACCAGCAGAATGCCCAGGGCCAGGGGCACGGCGGTGAACTCGGCCTTCTTGAAGTCCTCGGAGAGCAGATCGCCGAGCCACTTCCCGGCACTGGCCTCGCCGAACTGGTAAATGGTGACGTCGGGGTGGTCCGCGCGGACGGCGGACACGGCGTCGAGCACGGGCTGCACCCTGTCCGGCGCCGTCGCCGCGTCCCCCTTCATGTCAAAGGTGATCAGCGCGTCCTTGCCGTCCTTGGAAGGGATCGGCGCCGCGAGGTTCGCCACCTCGCCGGTCTTCCCCATGGCGGCGGAGACCTCGCGGGCGGCGCCCTGCCAGTCACCCGCCTTCCCGGCGGACACCATGACCAGCTCGCCGGCGGGCTGCCCCAGCCCGGCATCGTCGAGGATCTGCTCGGCCCGCGCCGAATCACCCACGGCGTTCTCCGAGTCGGACATCTCCACCAGACCGGATGCGCCGCCGATGCCCGTGGCGAGCACGACGAAGAGCAGCCAGCCGAGAATGGCGGTCTTTCGGTGCTGTGCGCTCCACACACCGATGCGTGCCGCGAGGTTGCGCCTCATGGCGTGTTCGCCCCCAGAAGTCAGACGGAATCAAATGGAAGTGGAAAAAGTGCGAGGAAGTCGACGGCGAATGCGTCGTTGATGAATCTAGGAACGGGGCGCCGCCCGCCCCAGCCGCCGAAACCCCCTCTCGCGGAGCCGTAGGGCGAAGTCGGCAGGGTGGTGCTGGGTACACCCCGCCAGGGTGGCGAAACGGCTGACACCCTGGGAGCCCGCCGGGTGAGACTGTCTACGGACGAGCCCGATACGGGGCCCGGCGAGGGGAGATGGACCGAGATGAACGCGATACGGGCCCGGGTACGGGGCGCGCTGCTGGCCGCCGGGCGGGGAGTCGTGGTGTCGATCGCCGGCCTGGCGTCGATCACGCTCTTCGTATGGACGGTGCTCTCCATCGTCTTCATTCCGCTGGGCATCGGCCTGGTCACCACCCCCTACGTACTGGAGTTGGTCCGCAAGCACGCCAACCGGCGCCGGCTGCTCGCGGTCAGCTGGTCCGACGTCCGCATTCCGGTCCCGTACCGTCCCTTCCCGAAGGATCTGCGTACCGGATTCACCGGTCAGGTGGAGCGGACCACGCTGCTGTTGAAGGACCCGGCGACCTGGCGGGACATCCAGTGGCTGCTGGTCGACATGACGGCCGGCTATGTGGTGTCGATCGTGGCCGGCGCGCTGCTGCTCTACCCGGTGGAGGGGGTCGTCCTGGCGGCGGGCCTGTGGCGGGTCTTCACCGACGACCGTTACTGGTACGCGTTCGTTCCGGTCGACAGCCAGGCGACAGGGCTTGCCGCCGCCGCGCTCGGCGTGGTGCTCTTCGCGACCGGCGTGCTGGTCAGTGAACGGCTGCTGCGGCTGCACTTCGTGATCGCCCGCTCAGTGCTGGCCCCCACCCATGAACAGGAGCTGACCCGGCGCATCGACCGCCTGACCGAGACCCGGCACGAAGCCGTGGACACCGCGGCCTCCGAACTGCGGCGCATCGAGCGCGACCTGCACGACGGCGCGCAGGCCCGGCTGGTCGCCATGGGCATGAACCTGGGCACCGTGGAGGCGCTCATCGAGAAGGATCCGGCGCAGGCGAAGAAGCTCCTCGCCATGGCCCGCGAGTCATCGGCCGAAGCCCTCACGGAGCTGCGCGATCTGGTCCGGGGCATCCACCCGCCGGTCCTCGCCGAGCGCGGACTCGGGGACGCGGTCAGGGCGTTGGCGCTGCGGCTGCCCTTCGAGTCGGACGTCCAGGTGGAGCTGCGCGGCCGGGCGGACGCCGCAATCGAGTCGGCCGCGTACTTCGCGGTGAGCGAGACGCTGACGAACGCCGCCAAGCACTCGGGAGCCGACCGCGTCTGGGTGGACATCCGCCACGCGGACGCCATGCTGCGGGTCTCCGTCACGGACAACGGCAGGGGCGGCGCGGCGGCCGGATCGGGCTCGGGTCTGAGCGGAATCGAACGCCGACTCGGTACATTCGACGGCATCATGGCCGTCAGCAGTCCAGCGGGCGGTCCCACCATGGTGACCATGGAGATCCCTTGCGAGTTGTCCTAGCCGAAGATCTCTTCCTGCTGCGCGACGGTCTGGTCCGGATGCTGGAGGCGTACGACTTCGAGATCGCGGCAGCCGTCGAGACCGGTCCCGAACTGACCCGTGCGCTCGCCGAGTTGGATCCGGATGTCGCCGTTGTCGACGTCCGGCTTCCACCGTCCCACACGGACGAGGGACTGCAGTGCGCCCTTGCGGCCCGCAAGGCCCGGCCGGGGCTGCCGGTGCTCGTCCTCTCCCAGCATGTGGAGCAGTTGTACGCCCGTGAGCTGCTGGCGGACGGCAACGGGGGCATCGGGTACCTGCTCAAGGACCGGGTCTTCGACGCGGACCAGTTCGTCGACGCGGTGCGCAGGGTCGCGGCCGGCGGCACCGCGATGGACCCGCAGGTGATCTCACAGCTGCTGTCCCGGCGCGCGCAGGACAAGCCGATGGGCGGCCTGACCCCGCGCGAGCTGGAGGTCATGGCGCTGATGGCGCAGGGCCGTTCGAACGCGGCGATCGCCTCACAGATGGTGATCACGGAGCGGGCGGTGGCCAAGCACACCTCGAACATCTTCGGGAAGCTCGGCCTGCCGCCGTCCGACGACGACAACCGCCGCGTTCTGGCCGTCCTGGCCTACCTGGACCGGGGGTGACCCCGCGGTCGACGGATCATCCGGTCGAACTCAGGTGCGGCGTGTCGCCCCCGGGTGGGGGTGCGGCCCGGGACTCCAGGACCTGTTGACCTGGCTGCATCTCAGCCGTTGAACCATGCCGCCGCGTCAAGCCGGAACGCACCGGCGGGCGCCATCGCGCGCAGGTCGGATTCCAGGGCGCGCAGCCGCTCGGCCCCGAGCGCCCGGGACCACTCGGCGTGCAGCCGGTCGAACCCCTCGGCGGACCGGACCAGTACGTCGACACCGCGCGGGGTGACCCGGACCAGCTTGCGGCGCCCGTCCTGCGGATCGT
The DNA here is from genome assembly GCF_040704695.1 of Streptomyces sp. NPDC048411. NCBI lineage: Bacteria > Bacillati > Actinomycetota > Actinomycetes > Kitasatosporales > Streptomycetaceae > Streptomyces > Streptomyces sp. NPDC048411. Next base: position 68,818 of record NZ_JBEZKL010000008.1, on the reverse strand, counting down.
CGACGCGTTCGACGTAACCGAGACCCTCGAGCCTGTCGACGGTCTTCCCGGCGGCCTGCTTGGAGACGCCGAGCCGTCGGCCGATCTCACTCGCGGTCGCGCCGTCACGGCCGATGGCCTGGAGCGCGAAGCCGTACGCGGGCCGCACGTCGGGGTGACCGCTCTCGGCCAGCTCCCGGTGCAGCTCATCGATGATCGTCCGGAACCCGGCGAACAGGAGCAGGGGCAACTCGAAGCCCGCACCGTCCCCGGCGGTCGCCGCCTCCCCGACTCGCCCCGTCGGCTCAGCCATTGCGAAACTGGACAACTTGGTTTACGTTTTCGTCAATCACGTTGTCGAGTTTACCGCGAGAGGTCACGCCATGCCCGCATCCGCGTTCCCCGACCACACCCTCGAATCCGCCCCCACCGCCGCCCGTCGCGCCATGAAGGCTGTAGCGGACAAGCAGGGATACCTGCCCGCCGCCGTCGGCCGACTGGCCACGTCGCCGCAGTTGCTCGACGGCTTTCTGAAGATCAGCGCGATCTTCGAGTCGACCACCCTGGACCCACTCTCCCGCGAGGTCCTGATCATGACGATCGCCACCCGCAACAGTTGCCACATCTGCGTGGCGATGCACACCGCGAAGCTCACCGCTCTCGGCGCGGACGCCGACCTCATCGCCGCGCTGCGCGAGGAGAAGCCACTGCCGCTTCCGGACGAACGACTGGAATCGGTGCGGCAGTTCACCCTGGCCGTCATCGCCACGGCGGGCGCGGTCGACGACGACACGCTGCAGGCCTTCCTCGCACACGGCTACACCCACCAAAACGCCCTGGAAGTGGTCCTGGGCATCGGCGCATACACGATGTCGACGCTCGCCAACCGGATGACCGACGCACCCGTCGACCCCCAGCTCGCCGCGTTCGCCCCCGCCCCCATGTGACCTGTTCCGCGCATGAATTCCCCCTTTCACTGAAGCTGGAACGACGTCCTCGTCGCATCTCCAGCTGCGTCACCATCCGGCCATCGTGCCCCTCCGTACTCCGTCGCGCGGCGGAACGGCCGGATCCGAGGGAACCGTTCGCGGGCCGGGGTGACCATCGCACGATTCGCTCGTTCAGCTGAATGTGCGCCCACTGCCAGAAGTACCGTCCGCCACCGCCCCGGTCGATGTGGAGCAGGCCGAGGCGGCGCTCGCCGAGCACTATCCGCGGCTGGTCCGGCTCGGCTACCTCGTCCTGCCGCCCTCCCTCGGCCGCAGCCGCCGTGTTCTGACGGCGCACTCCCTCGCTCAGCGGTCCCTGCCGCTGGGGCGCCGGACGGCGTTCGCTGCCGACGGCGGAGTCCCTCTACCCCGCCGTCCCGCCGGCGGGACGGCGGTCGACCCGGGCTATGCGCACGTCCGGCAGCAGGTGGTGAACACCGCCCTGGAGGCGGGCCGCCCGCTGCGCCGCCTGGCCTGGCCGCGCCGGTCCCAGCTGCCGCCGCTCCTCCCTCTGGTGTGGGGTCTTCGCCTGTTCCCGCACTCCGGAGGTGCGGACGAACTCGCCCTGGACCAGGCTCTGTCCGCGCTCTCCGGGCCGGCGCGCGCGGCGCACGTCCTGCGCGGCCTGGAGGGCCTCGCGGACGGGGAGGTACGGCAGGTGCTCGCCGCCGCAGGAGTGGCAGACCCGCACGCGGCTCTGACAGAGGCGGACGCGGTGGCGGCGCCGTACGCGCTCCTGGACTCCGCGGAGTTCGACCCCTGTTCCCTGCAGGCCCGCCCACCTGATCTGCTGCGCCGCCGCCGGCGCGCGAAGGCGGCGCTCGCGGCGGTCGCCGCACTCCTGGTGTGCGGGGCGCTGCTGGGGCTTCCGGGCAACGGCTGGGGCCGGGACCTGGCGTCCGCGCCGCTGTACACCCGTAACCCCGCAGCCGAACAGGCCCTGGAACCTGCCGCGTTGCTCAGGGTGCCCCCGGCGTACTGGCAGCGCTCGTCCCGGACCGACTTCACCGCCTGGCCCACCCGCGGCGACCGCACCGACGACACCCGGCTGCTGCGGCGCGCACTCGCCGTCTGGGCGCGTCCAGGCCCCGCCGTCCGGTCGTCCACGACGCCCGGGACGCCGGTCGGGCCGCCGATGGGGCCCCCGCAGCTGCTGTACGCGGGCGAGGTGGGCGCGGCCGCGGTGGTGCTGTTCTACGACGGGCTGCGCATCGTGCGGTACGCGGAGGCACGCGACGCCGATCCGGCACAGGGCGCGGCGCTCGACTTCGCCCGCGTCGACGGTGCGGACGCGTCCTCCGCCGACGCGCTGATCGTGAGCCGTGGCGGCGGCACGGTCCGCTATCTCACGGCTCCCTGGGTGCGGCAGGTGTCCGTACGGGATCTGCTCGCGCCCAGCCGGGCCGCCCGGCCGCTGCACCGCGACCGGAACGGCGTGACCGATGTGCTGGCGAGCCCGCAGACGGCCGGGGACTGCCGGTCCTGGTCCGCCGTCGAAACGCATGACGCCACGGCGACACGTCTGCTGACTGACCTCGGTGAACTCGCCCCGGCCCGGCTGACCTCCGGGTCGCCGTCGACGCCGCACGATGTGTCCGGGCGGGCGGATCGGGAGAGCTGGGCACGGACCGCCTGTCTGCTGACCGCGGTGCGATCGCGCGGAGTGCGCTCGGTGAACTCCTGGCCGTACGCGCGGCAGTGGCTGCCCGAGGGTAACGGCTTCGCGCAGTGGGTGTGCACCCGGGCGGAGACCTGGCGCGGCTCGGGAAGCAGGGTCTTCGCCCAGTTCCAGGGCCCGTCGGCGCAGTCCGCCACCGGTGGTGCGGTGCCGCCCGGGGCGGTGGCGGCGCGTGCGGAGGACTCGCCGGCCTGCGGGGAGCGGGATCCGCGGGTACTGGCGGGCGTGCTGTGGAAGTCGCACGGCGGCCGGTGGTACGTACTTGCTGCGGGCAGCCCGGAGTTCGCCTCGCTGACCACATCGGGCGGGGTGGAGGGCCGGGCGCAGGGGCATCTGCTCGCGGTGCGGGCACGAGCGGGCGACCGGGCGCGGCTGAACGGGCTACTGGCGGACGGCAGGCGGGTGGGCGCTCTGCGCTGACTGCCGCCGTGCCATGTCCCGTGGTGCGCGCCGTGATCCTCCGCTCGGCCGGTTCATGGTGCCCAGCGGCGGACCCTCCGGCGTGCCCGCGGGATCAGGGCGCGCAGTCGCTGCCGAACGTGCGTGCCCCCGATACCGCGGTGGGGAACCTGCAGGTGAGACGGGCGCCGAGGGGCTGATGGCGACGGTCACGGGAGGGGACGGGGGAACGGATGGAGGTCCGCGGATTGCCTACAGGAGTCGGTTCCACGATCGGCGGCATTGCAGCAGATCGGGTGTCTTGGAGCGCGTGGCGCGGCCGTCGACGGTCGTCGGGGGCGACGGTTGCGGTGTCCAATCCGAGCAGGCGCTTCGGCGCCTGCTGCGACAGGAGATTTCTATGCATGTTTCCCGCTTCGCTGCCGCAGCCTGTGTGGCCGCCGTCGTCGTGCTGGGCGGCGCCGGCGCAGCTCAGGCCGCCGCTCCCGGCGCCGCCGGCGGTGTCCACTCCCTGCAGGCCAATGACGGTCGGCACGGGGACAGCGACCGCCGGGACAACGGGCGCTGGGGCCACGACCGCCGGGACGGCTGGCGCTGGGGCCACGACCGCCGGGACGGCTGGCGCTGGGGCCACGACCGCCGGGACGACCGGCGCTGGGGCCACGACCGCCGGGACGGCTGGCGCTGGGGCCACGACTGCCGCGACCACGGGCGCTGGGGCCACGACCAGGACCGGTGCTGGGAGTACCGTTCCCGCTGATCCGGTCCGAACCGCATTATGAACTGGGCCCGTGGCGCCCTCCGTCGAGGAGGAACGCCACGGGCCCGACACGTGCGCCCCGGCTCGGCCGCACAGCCGGCTGGGCGCGGCTGGGAGCGAACTGACGGCAATCGCTGGGCCACGCTCTCGGTTCTGCTGCTTTTCCATGTGCTCGAGATTTGCGGCCCTCGCAACCGCTTCCCGCTCGTCGCCGAAGCCCCCGCGTACGTATTCGTCGCGGGTGGCATCGGCATCACCCCGATCCTTCCGATGCTGCGGGCGGTCGCGGCTTCCGGCGCCGGCCGGCGGCTGCTGTACGGCCGCCGTACGCGCGGGCGAGATCGACCAACGCGACGAACTCCTGACGAATGCGGAGCGCCACGACTCCAAGCTGATCTGTGTGTCGCGGTGCCGGGGGAAACGGCTGGTACTGGACCTTTAGCGGCCCGTTCGTCCCGGCCCGGTTAGGCTGTTGGTATGACGACCGGGGTGCGGCGCAGGATGGGCGTCCATGAGCGCAAACAGCAGCTGATAGGCGTCGCGCTGGAGTTGTTCAGCCGCCGCGCCCCCGACGAGGTCTCCATCGATGAGATCGCAGCCGCGGCCGGGATCTCCCGGCCGCTCGTCTACCACTACTTTCCGGGGAAACAGAGCCTGTACGAGGCGGCGCTGCGGCGGGCGGCCGACGAGCTGGCGGGACGGTTCGTTGAGCCGCGTGAAGGGCCCCTGGGGGCACGGCTGTTGCGGGTCATGGGGCGGTTCTTCGACTTCGTGGACGAGCACGGGCCCGGGTTCTCCGCGCTCATGCGGGGCGGACCCGCAGCCGGGTCGTCGACGGCGAACGCGATGATCGACGGGGTGCGGCAGGCGGCGTACGAGCAGATCCTCGCCCACCTGGGGGTGGAGAAGCCCCCGGCGCGGCTGGAGTTGGTCGTACGGTCGTGGGTGTCGCTGGCCGAGTCGACGGCGTTGATCTGGCTGGACGGGCGGCGGATTCCGCGCGCGGAACTGGAGATGCAGCTGGTGCACGACTTCGCGGCGCTGGCCGCGGTCAGCGCGGCGTACGACGCGGAGACGGCCGGCATCGTGCTGCGGGTCCTCGCCGAGGAGCCGGTCGACGGGCCGTTCGGAGATCTGCTGGCGCGACTCTCCGCCTTCTCGCCCGCCGTGCCGGCTGTGCCCTCGCTGCGGTTGCCGTAAGAGGCCGGTGCAGTCGGCGCTTGCGGTAGGACGGGTCCAGGTCGCGGGTCTCGGCCGAGGCGTGGACCGTGCCCTGGCGCACTGCTCGCCTAGGGCGTGTTTCGAAAGGAGCGCCGTCCGCCCGTAGGGCGGGCCTGGCGGCGTCTGGTGCGTGCGATCGCAAGGCGGAGGGTCGCCCCGACACTGGGCGTATCGGGGCGAGCCCGACAACGCGGCGAGCGTGCGTGCCAGGCGTCGCCAGGCAGGCGGGACTTTCGAAACACGCCCCAGGTGCCGGGCCGCCGGGTAGTCACCCTGCACCGTCACCGTGACGTGAAGCCGGGTCCGCGGCGCGGGCCCGGTCCTTGATGAGGTGGTGGGAGGGAAGCGCCCGGGAGTGTGCGATGCGGCTCACTCCCCGGCGGCTGCCCTCAACGTAGTCCGGTACGGGTCACCCAACGTAGTCCGGTACGGGTCACCGCAGGGAGAACACGGCCACCGTGCGTCCCGGGACGGTGAAGCTTCCCGAACTCCTCTCGTACGAGGCCTTCTTGACAGTGGAGTCCGCCCCTGCAGCCTGGACGGGGTGCAGGGCGTAGTCCTTCCCGGCCAGATCGGCGATCTGCTGGTGCTCGGTGCCGGGGGTCGCGTTGAGGACGATCACCAGCTTCCCGAGGCGCATGGTGATGACCCCGGGCGTCTCGTCCTTCCCGGAGAGCGGGAACGACAGAGCGGACTGCACCTGCTCGGTGGTGGAGAGGTCGAACTCCTCCTCGGTCGTGCGGATGGTGAGCAGGTCCTGGTACGCGGCGGACGCGCCGTCGATCTGTGCGCAGCCGGGGCTGAGCGAGGTGGCGGTCAGTAGAGGCCTGGCATAGGACCACTTGGCCTTGTTGTCGGCCGCGAGCGGCAGTCCGCGGCCGAACCCGTTGCCGTCCCGGCAGTCCCAGTGCAGTGCGTTGAACCAGTCGCCGCTGTCGTACGAGTTGCGGTCCAGCGACTTGGAGCGCAGCAGGTCCGTGCCCGCCTGGGAGAGCGACGGGCCCTGCGAGAGTGTGGCGGTCGCCATCGCCAGGACCTGCATCCTGGCCCGGTCGGTGGCCGAGGTGCCCGCCGGGAGCTTGAAAGCGAGGGCGTCGTACAGCGTCTCGTTGTCGTGGGCGTCGGCGTAGGCGAGGGCGTCGCCGGGAACCGCGGCGTATCCGGCGGGGGCCCCGTTGTAGTCGACGCCGGAGCCCTTGACCGTACGGCCCGAGGAGTCGGTGAAGGTGTAGTCGGCGAGGTTGCCGGTCAGGCCGACCTTGATCAGATCCTGGTAGTGGAGCAGCCGGGCCTTCTGTTCGGCCGGGGTGCCGTTGGCGGTCGAGGTGTTGGGGTCGGTGTAGAGGCCGCTGGCGAAGCCCTGAACACCGGGGTCCTCGTCGAACGGGCTGCCGCCTCGGGCGGCGTCCCTGGCCCGGTCGGAGAAGGTGGCGATGCCGGTGCCGGCCATGTTCTTCTGGGTGGCCTGGACGAAGCGGGCGTCGTCGGCGATCTCACCGAAGTTCCAGCCCTCCCCGTACAGGATGATCTTCTTCCCGTCGACGCCGTCCTTGGCCACGGTCAGCGCGTCGAGCGCCTTGCGGACGGCGAGGATGTTGGCCTTCGGGTGGTGGCCCATCAGGTCGAAGCGGAAGCCGTCGACCTTGTACTCCTTGGCCCATGTGACGATCGAGTCGACGACGAGCTTGCCCATCATGGTGTTCTCGGGCGCGGTGTTGGCGCAGCAGGTGGACGTGGCGACGGTGCCGTCGTCCATGAGCCGCTGGTAGTAGCCGGGCACGATCCGGTCGAGGACGGACTTGTCGTCCTGGCCGGAGGCGACGGTGTGGTTGTAGACGACGTCCATGACGGTCCGCAGTCCGGCGCCGTTCAGCCCCTGGACCATCTGACGGAACTCGACGGTGCGCTTGGTGCCGTTCGGGTCGGAGGCGTACGAGCCCTCGGGGACGGTGTAGTGCAGCGGGTCGTACCCCCAGTTGAACCCGTCGTTCGCGGCGGCCTTCGCCACGCAGGCCTGCTGCTCCTCGGAGTCGGGGGCGTACACGGACAGGTCGCAGGCGGGCTTCTGCTGGTCCGACTTCTTCTCGGGGATGGTGCCGATATCGAAGGCGGGCAGCAGATGGACGTAGCTCGTGCCGGAGTCGGCGAGCTCCTTGAGGTGCTTCATCCCGTCGGAGCGGGTGTCGGTGAAGGCGAGGTATTCGCCGGGGTGCCGGGACGTGGGGTCCGCGATCGAGAAGTCGCGGATCTGCAGCTCCTGGATCTGGGCGTCGCGCAGCGGGACGGCGGCGGGCTTCCTCAGCCCGGTCCAGCCCTTCGGTGCGAGGCCCGGGGCGTCGAGGTCGACGACGAGGCTGCGGGCGGAGTCGGTGGTCAGGGCGGTGGAGTACGGGTCGGTGACCTTGTTGGTGACGATCTTCTGGACGGTGGGCGCCCACACCTTCACCGCGAAGCGGTACGGCTTGCCGGTCCACTTCGCGGTGCCGGTGACCGACCAGACGCCGGTGCGGTCGTCGCGCCGCATCGGGACGCTCGTGCCGTCGAGTTCCAGGGCGACGGTCTGCGCGGTGGGCGCCCAGACGGAGAGCGTGGGCCGACCATGGTCGAAGACCGGGCCGAGCGCGGCGGTGCTCGCGTTCTTCCCGTACAGGTCGTCGAGCACACCTGCGCTCTGTACGCCGGTGGCGGCGAGCAGGGCGCCGTTGGCTGCACGCTGGGTGGCGATCAGCTGGCCGCGCAGCGCCTCGCGGACCCGGTCCCGGTCACGCGGGTCGACGGTGAAGGCCGAATAGTCCTTGAGGTGTGGGTACGTCGACTTCTGCGCGTCGGTCAGCGCGGACGGGCTGAGCCGCAGCCACTGCCCCTCGTCGGTGAGGGCGCCGTCGACGACGGAGATCCCGCCGTCCTTCGCGTAGACGAGCTGCTGACTGGTGGCGTCGGTGGCCTTCACCTTCCAGACCACGGTGTCGGAGTCGATCCATTGCGCCTCGGCCTTGGTGAGGTCGGTGGTGGGCGTACCGCCGGTCTGCGGCAGCAGGTAGCCGGGCCGTCCGGCGACCATCCACACCTCGTGGTCGTACGTGGCGAGGTCGAGGGACTGGTCGCTGGGGAGGTCCTTCTCGTCGCCCTTGTGGAGGATGTAGCTGAGCGAGGTGGCCCCGTCGGTGAGCGGAACCTCGAAGGTGACGCCGTAGGCGTCCTTCTTCACCGGCTGGAGCGGCTTCGCCCAGTCGGTGGGGTCCTTCGCGCCGGTCCAGGTGTGCAGTCCCCAGCCGTCGTAGTCGCCGTCGGCGCGGTGGTAGTGCAGGACGGCCTTCGTCCTGTCCTGCGCCGGGTAGGCGCCCTCGGGGGCCGTGTCCGACTGGCCGTCCTTGCCCTGCTCGATCCAGACCTGCCCGGTCTTCGCGAGCTCGACGGTGCGCTGCGGGCCGTCGGCCGTGCCGTCCTTCTCGACCGTGTACGGGACGGAGGGGGTGCCCTCGTCCAGCTTGATCCAGGCAAAGGCGCCGTAGGCGTCGCGCCCGGTGAACTCGGCGGACTTGTCGCCGGACTCGATCGTCCAGCCGTCGTAGTCGCCGTCCGCGCGCTTGTAGTGGACGACGGCGTAGTCGCGCTCGACGGCGACGGGCTTCTCGGCCGCCGGGGCCTGGCCCGCGGTCGTCGAGGCGAGGGCGCTCGCAGTGCGTCCGGCCCGGTCGACCACAACGGCCTTGTAGCGCAGCGGCGTTCCCGCCGCCACGGTGTCGTCCAGGTGCTGGGTGATCTTGTACGGGGCATGGTCGGCGGAGCCGAGAGTGACCCACGCGCCATTGCCGGCCTGGGCGGCGAAGACGACCCGGTTCAGCGATCCTCCGTCGGTGTCCGCGGAGATCTCGACAGTGCCGGTGGCTCCGGCGGCGGGCGCCTTCAGCGTGATCGAGGGCTTGGCGGCCGGGGCACCCAGGGGCTTCTCGGCGCGCAGCACGACGCTGGAGAGGGCGGGCACGGTGACGGTGATCTTCTTGTCGGAGCCGCTGCGGACGGTACCGAAACCGCCGTACAGCGTACGGAAGTTCATGGCGGCCGACTCGGTGGCCAGCTCGACGGTCTTCGCCTCGGCGCCGTTGTTGGTGGCGACGACGTACTCGTTGGTGAGCTTGGGGTCCGTACGGGAGAACGCGTAGACGGAGCCTTCCGCGTACCGCTCGGTCTGGACGCCGTCACGCAGGGCCGGGTTCTCCTTGGTCAGCTCGGAGAGTGCGGCAATGTTCCGGTACAGCGGGTGGCCGGTGTCGTACGCGTCGGAGGCGTGCGTACGGTCGGTGCCCAGTTCGTCGTCGTCGAGGTAGTCGGCGGTCTTCGAGGCGAACATGGTCTGGCGGGCGTCCTTGTCGCCGCCCGCGCCGGTGAAGCCCTGCTCGTCGCCGTAGTAGATGACGGGGTTGCCGCGGCTGAGAAACATCAGCTCGTTGGCGAGGCGGGCCCGGTCGACCAGCTCGGCGTCGTCGGCCTTCGGGTTGTCCTGCTTCAGGAACGCGCCGATGCGGCCCATGTCGTGGTTACCGAGGAAGGTCACCTGCTCATAGGCATTGGCCTTGTCGGTGGTGTACCGGTAGTCGTCGCCGAAGACAGCGGCGAGCTTCGAGGCCGGAGCGCCCTGCGAGGCGTACTGCCGGGCCGCTTCCTGGAACGGGAAGTCGAGCGTCGCGTCGAGCCGGCCCCGGGTGACGTAGGGGGAGGTAATGGCGGTGTCGGCGGAGTAGACCTCGCCGAACATGAAGAAGTCGTGACGTCCGCGCCGGTCCGCGTAGGCGTCGAGGGCGGTCGCCCACTGGGTCCAGAAGTCCAGGTCGACGTGTTTGACCGTGTCGATCCGGAAGCCGTCGATATCGAAGTCACGGACCCACTTCTCGTAGATCTTCTCCATGCCGGAGACGACCTCGGGCCGCTCGGTCCACAAGTCGTCGAGCCCGGAGAAGTCGCCGTACGTGGTGGACTCGCCGGCGTACGTCGAGTCGCCGCGGTTGTGGTACATCGTCGGGTCGTTGAGCCACGACGGGACCTTCGTGCCGGTGCTCCTCGGGGTGTACGGGAAGGAGTCGGCGTCGACCTTCGCCAGGCCCTTGCTGTCGTCGAAGGGGCGGCCGTCCCTGTCGAGGTACGGGTAGGCACCCTTCGGCTTGTAGCCGTACTTCTTCTCGGCGTAGTCGATGGTGTCCGCGGTGTGGTTGGTGATGACGTCGAAGAAGACCTTCATGCCCTTGGCGTGGGCCCTGTCGATCAGCTTCGACAGGTCGGCGTTGGTGCCGAAGTGCGGGTCGACCTGGGTGAAGTCGGTGATCCAGTAGCCGTGGTAGCCGGCCGAGGCATCCTTGCCGGTGCCCTGGACCGGGCGGTTCTTGAAGATCGGGGCGAGCCAGATGGCGGTGGTGCCGAGATCCTTGATGTAGTCGAGCCGGCTGGTCAGGCCCTTGAGGTCACCGCCCTGGTAGAACCCCTTGTCCGTGGGGTCGTAACCGGTCTCCAGGCGCGAACCGGTAAGTCCGCCGCGGTCGTTGGCGGTGTCTCCATTGGCGAACCGGTCGGGCATGACGAAGTAGAACTGCTCGCGGGTCAGGTCGTGCCGGGCCGGCTCGGCGGCGAGCCGGGCGTCGGACGGCGGGCCCGGGGGTCTCGGCGCGGCGGAGGTGGCTGCCGCCGGGACGACGGGGAGGAGCGCGGCGCACAGTGCGGCTACGGCTCCCCGTCGGAGGGAGGTACGGGACACGGGTGGAGTCTCCTTGGGTCTACGGGTTACCAGGCGTGGACGGACTTGTTGGGCGGGCCGGGGGGCGGGGGTCCACCAGGGCGTCTCCTCGGACGCCGCAGACTCCCCGACACCGCGGGGGAACCGTGCACTTACTGCGTCGTCCTGCGGGGATCGCCCTGGTGCACCCCCGCCCCGGGGCGCCCGTAGGCCTCCGTGCCGGACGACGATGTCCTGTCGGCCGGTGCGCCGGGAGGGGACGTATCGGGGCGGTCCCCGCAGGGTGACGCAGCAAGAGGGGGGTTCGCGCACGGTGTCGGGGAATCTGCGGCACCCGAGGAGACACCCCGATGCGGCACCGACCCCGGTTCAGCCCCCGGACCGGGACGACGTGGTCGGCCGCCCCGGTCCGGGGAGGACCTCAGCTTCGCCAGACGTCGCTCGTCAGCGACACCTTGCCGGTCGACGGCACCGTCGCCGTGCGGTTGGCGCCGCTCTCCCAGGTGACGGCGCCGCTCGCGTCCTTGCGGATGTACTTGTACTCGAACGACGTCCCGGCGGGCATGCCCACATCGAGCTTCCAGACCGGGTACGTCGCCGGGTCCAGCTTGAGCGCGCTGTCGGTGTTCCAGTTGCCGAGCGCGGACTGGTTGCCGACGACGTAGATGTTCTGGCCGAGCTGGGTGGTGGCGTTGACGCCGAAGGAGGCTCCGGAGGTGCTGGTGTCCGGGTCCGTCGTGCCGCCGCCCGCGCAGGTACGGGCGTTCACCTGGAGCGCGAGGGCTGTGTTGGCGCCGAGTGTCGCGGTGAACCGGCCGGAACCGTCGACGCTCACGCCGTTGCCGGACTGGATGTCGCAGTAGTCACCGGCGGGCAGCGACGTCTGGAAGGTACGGGTCAGCGACGAGCTCTCGTGGTTGATGGCGACGTACGCCTTGGCGCCGCGGCCGAACGCGATCTGGTCTCGGCCGTTGTCCCACCAGTTGGTGACGGCCCCACCGCGTGCGGTGTTGCGGAAACCGACCATGGAGGAGATCTGCGGCCAGGCGTGCTGGCACTTCCAGCCGTCGCTGTAGCAGGCGTTGACCGTGCCACCGTTGGGTGGCCCCGCGTCCTTGTCGGACCACTCGTAGCCGGAGTGGACGTCGGGCGAACCGTACGGCCAGGCCAGCATGAAGACGTTGGCGAGGGTGTAGTTGGCACCGTCCTTGTAGTTCAGCGTGTCGCCGCCGCGCTCGGTGTCGTGGTTGTCGACGAAGACCGCGGTCTTCGAGGACGCCATGAAGCCCCAGCCCTCGCCGAAGTTCTTCAGATTGGCGAGGTTCTCGTTGTTGAAGACCTGCTTGAGGCTGCGGGCGTAGCGGAACTCCTGGACGTCCCCCGTGCCGGTGTACTCGTCGGGCTGGACGGCCTCGCCCGCGCCGTAGATCGCCTCCTGCTTCCAGTAGACGCCGGGGTTGCTCAGCCGCGACTTGATGTTGGCGAGGTCGGCCGCGGGGATGTGCTTGGCGGCGTCGATGCGGAAGCCGTCGACTCCGAGGGAAAGCAGGTCGTTGAGGTATCCGGCGATCTTGCCGCGGACGTAGTCCTCACCGGTGTCGAGGTCGGCGAGCCCGACGAGTTCGCAGTTCTGAACGTTGGCACGGTTCTGGTAGTTGCTGATCTGCGCGGTGCAGTCGTCCATGTCGTACGAGGAGTACAGGCCGGGGTAGTTGTACTTCGTGTACGAGGAGCCGCCGGTGCCGGTGCCGGATCCTGCCGCCATGTGGTTGATGACGGAGTCGGCGACGACCTTGACGCCCGCGCTGTGGCAGGTGCTGATCATCCGGGCGAAGGCGGTGCGGTCGCCGAGCCGTCCTGCGATCTTGTAGCTGACGGGCTGGTACGAGGTCCACCACTGGCTGCCCTGGATGTGTTCCTGCGGCGGCGAGACCTGTACGTAGCCGTAGCCGGCGGGACCGAGGGAGTCCGTGCACGCCTTCGCGACGGAGTCGAACTTCCACTCGAAAAGGACTGCGGTGACGTCCTTGTCGCCCGGCGTGGAGGCCTGGGCGGTCGTGGTGGGGGTCACGAGAGCGGCGACGCCTGCTATCAGGGCGAGCGCTGCAGACAGGTGTCTGCGTGCCATGTCTTTCCTCCTGCTGTGGGGGAAATGCGGGTGACGGTGCAGCCTCACATGGCAACGCGCCCTGCCCTCAAGGCTCCTGAAGGTTCTTGCTGCAAGAATGCAAACCTTGCCGCGGGGGAGACCGTACGAGTCCGTCAGGTTCCGGTCAACCCCTTGGACACCGCCCGCTCACATCGGCGAAATGCTGCAGTTTTCTTTCTGCAAGATCTTACGCAAAACATTGCAGCGCTGTTACGTTTCTCCCGACTCCGGTCCGGCCGGTCGGGGGTCCCGGTAACCCGGGCCCCACGCGCCCGGCCGGCCGGGCCGGTCACGGACAAGAGAGGCACCGGGAGCCGCTCACTCCCCGCCGTCGCCCCCGTGGAAACCACTCACCCACACCAACCCCCACGCCCCCGGCCCCGTCCACCCCGTACCCGGATGACCGCCGTCGCCCCCGTGGAAACCACTCACCCACACCAACCCCCCACGCCCCCGGCCCCGTCCGCCCCGCACCCGGATGACCGCCGTCGCCCCCGTGGAAACCACTCACCCACACCAACCCCCCACGCCCCCGGCCCCGTCCGCCCCGTACCCGGATGACCGCCGTCGCCCCCGTGGAAACCACTCACCCACACCAACCCCCACGCCCCCGGCGCGCGTTCGGCCTCGGCGATCAGGCAGCCGATCTCGGCCCCGGTCGCGCGGCGCGCTTCGGGGTTCGGCGCAGGGCCACCCGAATTCCCCACGCCCGAACAGATGCAAGGCTGCTGGAGGGGCTACGCACGGATCGGTTCCACTTCGGCCCGCTTACCCGCCGAGCCCAGGTGGGACAGCAGGTCGCGGATGTCGTCCGGGTCCGAGGTGAGAACCACTGCCCCTGTATCCGCCGCAATCACTGCGACGGCATCGTCAACGGGGTCGGAGATGCCGGAGCGGCCAAGGAGCTCCCCCACGCTCCGGGCCAGCCCCTGGTCCAGGTCCGCAACATCACAGCCCTTCAGCAGTCGGTCCAGCTGGGCCTGGCGGTGCCTTACTGATGTCCCCTGCGCGGCGCCATGCCGAGCGGCCGGCTTCACCGCTCTGAGTGACGCCGGGCCGTCGACCCCCGTACCACCAGCTCCGGCTGGAACACGTACTCCGTTCGCTGCACCGGGTTGCCGCCGATCTCCTCCAGCAGCGCGCCCACCGCCGCCGTCGCCATCGCCTGGACCGGCTGGCGGACCGTGGTCAGTGGCGGGTCGGTGAACGGGATCAGCGGGGAGTCGTCGAAGCCGACCACCGACACGTCCCGCGGCACGTCGAGACCGCGCTCGCGTGCCGCGCGGATCACGCCGAGGGCCATCATGTCGCTGCCGCAGACGATGCCGGTGCAGCCGGCGTCCAGCAGCTCGGCGGCGGCCGCGTGGCCGCCCTCGACGCTGAAGATGGTGTGGCGCACGAGACGGCCGGCGTCCGGGCCCGTTGCGTCGAGGAATCCCTCCGTCTTGCGGCGCGAGGGGACGTAGCGCAGGGGGCCGACCGCGAGGCCGATGCGCTCATGGCCGAGGTCGGCGAGATGGCGTACGGCGATGCGCATCGCCATCTGGTCGTCGGGCGAGACGAAGGGGGCATCGATGCGCTCGTTGTAGCCGTTGACGAGGACGAAAGGGACCCCGCGCGCAGCGAGGCGGTCATAGCGCGCGGGGTCGGCTGTGGTGTCGGCATGCAGGCCGGAGAGGAACACGATGCCGCTGACGCCGGTCTCCTCCAGTTGCTCGACGAGTTCGTCCTCGGTGGCCCCGCCGGGGACCTGGGTGCACAGCACCGGCGTATAGCCGTACCCGGCGAGGACCTGCTCGATGACCTGGGCGAACGCGGGGAAGATCGGGTTGGTGAGCTCGGGGATCACCAACCCGATCAGCCCGGCGCTGCGCTGCCGCAGCCGTACGGGCCGTTCGTAGCCGAGTACGTCGAGGGCGGCGAGCACCCGCTGCCGGGTGGCGGTGGAGACGCCCGGCTTGTTGTTCAGCACCCGGCTGACGGTTGCCTCGCTGACCAAGGCATGTGCCGCTATGTCCGCCAGCCGAAGGGGTGCGGCTGTCACACCGTCCACCACACCGTGCTGTCCGCGGGTAGTTCGATGATGCCGTCGGCCGTGGTCACGGGCGTGCTGGCCATAAGGACAACGCCGGGCGCAGGGATCCGCACGGCCGCACCGGTCGTGTTGGCGGTGCACATGAAGCCGTCGCGGGCGAAAGCCAGCACGCCCTCGGGCGCGTCCAGCCAGGTCACGTCCGAGCCCGCGCCCAGCCCCGGATGTTCGCGGCGCGCGGCGAGGGCGGCGCGGTAGAGCTCCAGGGTGGAGTCGGGGTCACCGGTCTGCGCCTCGACGCTCAGCTCGGACCAGGTCGAAGGCTGCGGCAGCCAACTGCCGCCGCTGCCGAAGCCGTACGAGGAGCCGGTCCGCGCCCACGGGATCGGCACCCGGCAGCCGTCGCGGAAGCCGTCCTGGCCCTCGGCGCGGAAGAACGACGGGTCCTGGCGGACCTCGTCGGGCAGGTCGGTGACGTCGGGCAGGCCGAGCTCCTCGCCCTGGTAGACGTACGCGGAGCCGGGCAGCGCCAGCATCAGCAGGGTGGCGGCGCGGGCCCGGCGCAGGCCGAGCTCGCGGTCGCCGGCGGTGCGGATCTGGGTGCCGAGGCCGGGCGGGTTGGCGAACCGGGTGGCGTGCCGCGTGACGTCGTGGTTGGAGAGCACCCAGGTGGTGGGGGCGCCGACCGGGCGCATCGCGTCCAGCGAGGTGTCGATGACCTTGCGGAGCTCGGCGGCGTCCCAGGCAGTGGAGAGGTACTGGAAGTTGAACGCCTGGTGCATCTCGTCGTGGCGCACGTAGTTGGCGGTGCGCTCGACGGTGGGGGTCCAGGCCTCGGCGACGAGGATCCGCCCGCCCGTCTCCCACCACCGCCCTTCTGACGAAGGCCCTTCGGGCCCCTTTTCTACGGAGTACTCGTCGAGGATGGTGCGCCAGGAGCGGTAGATCTCGTGCACCCCGTCCTGGTCGAAGAACGGCATGACGTCGTTGCCGAGCAGCTTGAGCTGGTCGTGGGTGCCGAGGTCGGGCAGGCCCTCGGCCTTGACGAGGCCGTGGGCGACGTCGACGCGGAAGCCGTCCACGCCCATGTCGAGCCAGAACCGCAGGATGGAGCGGAACTCGTCGGCGACGGCCGGGTGTTCCCAGTTGAAGTCGGGCTGCTCGGGCGCGAAGAGGTGGAGGTACCAGTCGCCCGGGGTGCCGTCCGGGTCGGTGGTCCGGGTCCAGGCGGGGCCGCCGAAGATGGACTCCCAGTCGTTCGGCGGGAGTTCACCGTCCGCGCCCTTGCCGGGGCGGAAGTGGTAGCGCTCGCGCAGTGCGGAGCCGGGGCCCTCGGCAAGGGCGCGCTTGAACCACTCGTGCTGGTCGGAGGAGTGATTGGGCACCAGGTCGACGATGATCCGCAGGCCCAGGTCGTGAGCGTCCCGGATCAGCCCGTCGGCATCCAGCAGCGTGCCGAACATCGGGTCGATGGCGCGGTAGTCGGAGACGTCGTATCCCGCATCCGCCTGCGGCGACGCGTAGAACGGGCTGAGCCAGACCGCATCGACGCCGAGGTCCTTGAGGTACGGGAGTCTGTCGCGTACGCCTGCGAGATCGCCCATGCCGTCGCCGTTGCCGTCGGCGAAGCTTCGTGGATAGACCTGGTAGATCACCGCGTCCTGCCACCAGCCGGTGCGGTGGCCCGGAGCGTCGTCGGACGTGCCGGTGGAGGGGGCAGCGAGGTGCTGGGTCATGTCGTCCCTGAGGTGTCTGGGTGGGGAGCGGCGCCGGGACCGGGTTGGGGATCCGGCGCCGCCGTGACGTGGTGCGTGCGGTCGTACGGTCGTGCTGCTGCGGACGTCAGCCCTTGACGGCTCCGGCGGACATGCCGGTCACCAGGTGACGCTGGGCAAAGAGGAAGACCAGGGCCGCGGGTATCGCGATGAGCACGGACGCGGCGGTCATCGGCCCCCACTGGGCTCCGTACTGGTTGACGAACTTCTGCAGTCCGCCGGCGAGCGTGAGGTTCTCGTCGCCGACCATGAAGGCGGAGGCGTACGCCACTTCGCCCCAGGCGGTGATGAAGGAGTAGAACGCGGTGACAGCGAGGCCGGGCTTGGCGAGCGGCAGGATCAGCCGCCAGAACGTGCCGAACGGGGTGAGGCCGTCGACCTGCCCCGACTCGTCGATCTCGCGCGGGATGGTGTCGAAGAAGCCCTTCATCATCCAGGCGCAGAACGGCACCGCGATGGTGAGGTACGTGATGACGAGGCCGGCGGGCTGGTTGAGCAGTCCCAGGCCCGACATGATGTTGTAGATCGGCACGATGAGGACGGCGACCGGGAACATCTGGGTGATCAGCAGCGTCCACATCAGCCCGCGCTTGCCGGGGAACCGGAAGCGGCTGACGGCGTAGCCGGTGGTGGCGGAGACGAAGACGCCGAGGACGGTGGTGAGCCCGGCGATGAGCAGGGAGTTGCCGAACCAGGTCAGGAACTCGGTGTCCTTGATCAGGTTCGTGTAGTTCTCGAACGTGGTCTCTTTGAAGAAGTCCGTGGTGGTGGCGTACGCGGCGGGCTTCAGCGAGGTCAGCAGGACCCACAGCACGGGGAACACGGCGATGACGGACGCCACGATCAGCGTGAGGTGCAGTCCGACGGAGGCGAGCGGCGAGCGTTCGCCGCGGAGCCGGACCTTGGCCTTGCGCGCCGAGTGGCGCGCGGTGGGCGCGGGGGCGGTGGTCACCAGTTATCTCCCTGCGTGCGGAGGACTCGCCGGTAGACCGCGGCGAAGAGCATCAGGAGGACGAGGATCAGCACGCCCCACGTGGAGGACTGCGCGAAGTCGCGCGGGCTGATCTCGAAGGAGAACTTGTACGCCTGGGTGACCAGGATCTGGGTGGCCTCGCCGGGTCCGCCGCGGGTCAGCAGGAAGATCACCGGGAACATGTTGAAGGTCCAGATGGTCGACAGCAGGATCACCGTGGTGGACACCGGCCGCAGCCCGGGCAGCGTGATGTGGCGGAACCGCTGCCAGGCGGTGGCGCCGTCCATCTCGGCGGCCTCGTACTGCTCGCTGGGGATGGACTGCAGACCGCCGAGCAGGGCGACCATCATGAACGGCACGCCGAGCCAGACGTTGACGGCGATGACGGAGAACTTCGCCCAGGTCGGGTCGTTCAGCCACGGGATGCCGTCGATACCGGCACCGGAGAGGATCTTGTTGAGCAGCCCGCGGTCCTCGTTGTAGAGGAAGCGCCAGGCGAAGACGGAGACGAAACCGGGAATGGCCCAGGGCAGGATCAGCGCCATCCGGTACGCGGAGCGGCCGGCGATCCGGCGGTTGAGGATGTTGGCGAGGGCCATGCCGAGGGCGAAGGTGATGCTCACACAGGAGACCGTCCACACCAGGGTCCACCCGAGCGTGCCGAGGAACTGGTCGCCCGTGAGCGCGTCGGTGTAGTTGTCCAGACCGACGAACTTGTACGTCGCGGGCATGTGGTTGACGCCGATGGACCGTTCGACGTTGCGCTCATTGGCGTCCGTCATCGACAGGTAGATGCCCCGGACCAGGGGGTAGCCGATGATCACGCCGATGACGACGACGACCGGGGCGACCATCGTCCAGGCGTACCAGTGGGTCGACAGCGCCCGCCGGAGCCGGCTCGGCGGTGGAGGGTTACCAGTACCGCGGCTGCGGCCGCGGGCGACGTCGTCGCCCGCGGCCTTCGCCACCGACTGGCTGGTGTGGACAGCCATCAGTCGGCCTGCCTTCCTGAGTTACTTCCAGCCCTTGAGGAGCTTGCGGTAGGAGTCACCGGTGGACTTGGCGCCCTTCTCCGGAGTGGTCTGGCCGGTCAGGACCTTGGTGTACTCGGTGACGAGCGGGGCGAAGAGGCTGCCGGTCTCCGGGATCCAGGGACGCTCGACGGCGGTGTCGACGACCGGCTTGAAGAAGGTGACGATCTCGTTGTCGACGACCTCTTCCCTCGTGTAGGCGGAGGTACGGGTCGGCAGGAGGTTCAGCTCCTTGGTGACCTTGGCCTGGGTCTCCGCGGACGTCATGTAGTCGACGAAGGCGTAGGAGGCGTCGAGGTTCTTGGAGCCCGCGTAGACGGCCAGGTTGTGACCACCCTGCGGGGCACCCTGCCCGGCGGAGCCGGCCGGGACCGGGGCGACGCCCAGGTTGGCCTTGTCCTTGAACTCCTTGCCGGCGTAGGTGTCGGCGACGGCCCACGGGCCGTTGATCATCATGGCGACCTTGCCGTCCTTGAAGGACGACTGCATGTTCTCCCAGCCGTCCGTCGCGTCGGTCTTGGCCGCACCGGAGTCGACGAGGTCCTTGACGACCTTCATCGCCTTGACGCCATCGGCGTTGTCGACGGTGACGGACTTGGTGGACGCGTCGACGAGGTCGCCGCCCTCGCCGTACAGGAAGGACAGGAACCAGTACGCGTCGTCGCCGCGCAGGTACAGACCGGTCTTGCCGGTCTTGTCCTTGATCTTCTTGGAGACGGTCTTCAGCTGGGCGATGGTCGTGGGGACCTCGACGCCGGCCTCCTTGAAGATCTTCTTGTTGTAGAAGATGCCCATGGAGTCGATGACCTGCGGCACCGCGTACGTCTTGCCCTTGTACTTGGTGGAGGCCGCGGCCTGCTTCAGGAAGTCGTCCGGCTTCTGCAGCGCGGGGGTGCCGTCGAGCGGGGCGAGGTAGCCGAGGTCCGCGAACTCAGGGGTCCAGGCGACCTCGGAGCGGATCACGTCGGGGGCGCCGGAGCCGGACTGGGCAGCGTTCTTGAACTTGTTCTGCGCCTCACCGAAGGGCACGTTGACGTACTTGACGTCCACCTTCGGGTGCTTCTTCTCGAAGTCCTCGGCGATCTTCTTGAAGACCTTGTCCTCGCTGCCCACCGTGGAGGTGTCCCACCAGGTCACGGTCCCGGAGAGCTCGCCCGAGCCCTTGCTGGTGCCGTCGGACTTGTCGTCACCGCCGCAGGCGGTCGCCGCGAGCGCCAGGGCCGCGACCAGGGCGGTGGCCGTTATGCCACGTCGCATCTGTGAACTCCTTCAACTGCCGTACCGCTCCGTCGCGGCGCCGGGTCGACGTGAACGTAACAAGGATGCAAGAAGGCCGAAAGTCCTTGCGGAAGATTTCTGCAAGCTTCGGCGATCGTTACATTCACGTGTCCTCAAGGTTGCCGTCAAGCCTCTTGACGCGACCGCCCCAGCCCGACAGGAAAAGGCACAGGCGGCGGATTCCGCAGTGCGACGATCCGACCGCGGGCGGCATGGCGCCCTCGCAAGTCCTTGCAAGATGTTGCGACAGCCGTGTCTGCGACGACGCTCCGGGACGAGGCCGCTCACCGGCGCGCGCGGTTGCCGCGCATGGCCGTACGGGTCCGGTCGCCCGATTCCTGCGCATGGTGGGCAATCCGACATACGCCCGGTACAGTCCACTTCCATGACCGCACGGCTTGCCGATATCGCAACTCAGGCGGGGGTCAGCGAAGCTACGGTCAGCCGTGTACTGAACGGCAAGCCCGGTGTTGCTGCGGCCACCCGCGAATCCGTACTCGCCGCGCTCGACGTCCTCGGCTACGAACGGCCGGTACGGCTGCGCAGGCGCAGCGCGGGGCTGGTCGGGCTGATCACGCCCGAGCTGGAGAACCCCATCTTCCCGGCGCTCGCCCAGGTGATCGGCCAGGCGCTGACCCGGCAGGGCTACACCCCGGTGCTGGCCACGCAGACGCCCGGCGGTTCCACCGAGGACGAGCTCACCGAGATGCTCGTCGACCGTGGCGTCTCCGGCATCATCTTCGTCTCGGGGCTGCACGCCGACACCTCGGCCGATATGCAGCGGTATGAGCAACTGCGCGCCCAGGGCGTCCCTTTCGTCCTGCTCAACGGATTCTCGCCGAAAGTCCGGGCGCCCTTCATCTCGCCCGACGACCGGGCGGCCATGCGGCTCGCGGTGACGCATCTGGTGTCACTCGGCCATCAGCGGATCGGTCTTGCGGTCGGACCCAAGCGTTTCGTTCCCGTACTCCGGAAGATCGAGGGCTTCCGCGCCACCGTGCAGGAGCAGTTGAACCTCACCTCGGACGAGGTGGAGGAACTGATTCAGCACTCGCTGTACACGCTGGAGGGCGGCCAGGCGGCCGCCTCCGCACTGATCGAGCGCGGGTGCACGGCGGTGGTGTGCGCGAGCGACATGATGGCGCTCGGAGCGATCCGGGCCGCGCGCAGGCTGTCGATGGAGGTGCCGCGCGACCTGTCGGTGGTCGGCTACGACGATTCGCCGCTCATAGCGTTCACCGATCCGCCGCTGACGACGATTCGGCAGCCGGTCACGGCGATGGGGCAGGCCGCGGTCCGCACCCTGCTCGAGGAGATCGGTGGCACACCGGCTCCGCACAGCGAGTTCGTCTTCATGCCGGAACTGGTCGTACGCGGTTCCACTGCCGCGGGCCCCGGCCCGGATCCGTCGTCCGCTTCCGGAATGGGCCCAGGGTCGCACACCCGCCCATAGGGTGCATCATGTGCAGCCGGAACCCAACGGGAGGATGATCGGGTAGAGGAACGCATCTGGCGAATCGATGCCTATGGGTGAATTGAGCGTGAAGTCACAGGAAGGCCGAACGGCGGTCCCCCCGTCCCCCATCGTGAACGAGGCGGCCCTTGAGGCGAAGCGGAACGACAGGCCGGCGAGACTGCGCTCGCTGCGGTCCCCCCGCAGGCCGCGCATCTGGTTCGAAGTCCTGCTGATCGCGGCCAGTTACTGGCTCTACTCACTGGTGCGCAACGCCGTCCCCGAGCAGAAGGCCGCGGCCCTGGCGAATGCCGACCGGCTCTGGTCGGTGGAGAGGTTCCTGGGCATCGCCGTCGAACAGACGGTCAACCACACGGTGAATTCCGTGACATGGCTGGTCATCTCGATGAACTACTACTACGCGACACTGCACTTCATCGTCACCATCGGTGTGCTGGTGTGGCTGTTCCGTTTCCATCCCGGCCGTTACGCGGCAGCGCGTCTGGCGCTGTTCGCAACGACGGGTGTCGCACTACTCGGTTACTACCTGTATCCGCTCGCACCGCCGCGTCTGATGAACGGCGGGCACTTCATCGACACCGTGCTGGTGCACCACACCTGGGGTTCGATGGCCTCGGGCAACTTCAAGAACATGTCGAACCAGTACGCGGCGATGCCGTCCATGCACATCGGCTGGTCGCTGTGGTGCGGGCTGACCGTCTTCGCGCTGGCGTCTGCGCCCTGGGCGCGGATCCTGGGCCTGCTCTACCCGGCAGTCACCCTGGTCGTGATCGTGTCGACCGCCAACCATTTCTGGCTCGACGCGATGGGCGGGACAGCCTGCCTGACGTTCGGTTTCGCGATGTCGTACGCCTGGTACGGGGCGCTGCCGCACCACCTCGCGAAGCGGGTACAGGTGCCGCGGGGGCGGGCACGCCTGGCAGGGCTGAGCGCGGGGATGCCGATCCGGGCGGGTCACCCGGCCACGGAGGCACCGGTGCACCGGTGAACACCTCCGGTTCTCCCTTGTGAGGACGCCTTTCCGCCACGTCCCCTCACGCCCCGTAGAACCGCTCCTCCACCACCGCGCGCGCCCGACGCGTGATCCGCCGGTAGTCGTCCAGCATGTCCCCCACGTGCCCCGGCTCGTACCCCAGGTATCGCCCCACCGCCGTCAGCTCCCGCGGCCCCGAAGGGAACGTGTCCGCCGGGCGTCCGCGCACCAGCATCACCGCGTTGCGCACCCGGGTCGCCAGGACCCACGCCTCGTCCAGCGTCTGTGCGTCCTCGCCGGAGATCAGTTCCGCCGCGCACGCCGCGGCCAGCGCCTCGCGCGTGCGGGTCGTGCGCAGCCCCGGTTCCACCCAGCCGTGCTGCATCTGCAACAGCTGGACCGTCCACTCGACGTCGCTCAGCCCGCCCCGCCCCAGCTTCGTGTGGAGCGTCGGGTCGGCGCCGCGTGGCATCCGTTCGGACTCCATCCTGGCCTTGAGGCGGCGGATCTCGCGGACCGCGTCCTCCCCCAGCCCCTCCATCGGGTAGCGCAGGGGATCGATCAGTTCGACGAAGTCGCGGCCGAGCTCCGCGTCACCCGCCATGGGTTCGGCGCGCAGCAGGGCCTGGCTCTCCCAGACCAGCGACCAGCGCCGGTAGTACGCGTCGTACGACTTCAATGT
This sequence comes from Streptomyces sp. NPDC048411, assembly GCF_040704695.1. Taxonomy (NCBI): domain Bacteria; kingdom Bacillati; phylum Actinomycetota; class Actinomycetes; order Kitasatosporales; family Streptomycetaceae; genus Streptomyces; species Streptomyces sp. NPDC048411. The sequence goes on along the minus strand of NZ_JBEZKL010000008.1, from coordinate 45,700 downwards.
GCGCACCAACGGTCCGCTCTTGCCCTCCGGCCGCAGATCCGCGTCGATGAGCAGTGGCGGGTCGGCAGTGGGCAGCTGCAGCAGTCTGCGCATTTCGGCGACGACGGTGTTGGCGGCCCGGGTCGCCTCCTGCTCGTCGACGCCCTCCCTCGGTGTGTGCACGAACAGGACGTCGGCGTCGGAACCGTAACCGAGTTCATGACCACCGAAGCGACCCATGCCGATGACGGCGAACCGGGTGGGAAGGGTGTCACCCCACTGTTCGCGTACAGCGGCGCGCAGCGCGCCCGCGATGGTGACCGCGTTCAGGTCCGTGACCGCGTTACCGACCCGGTCGACGAGTGCGCCGTGGTCGAGTTCCGCAGGGTTCTCCTCCGTACCGTACGAGCCGATGAGGTCCGCCGCCGCCGTACGGAACAGTTCGCGCCGTCGCACGCCACGGACCACCGCAACCGCCGACTCGGCGCCCTCGGCCCGCCCCACCGCGGCCAGCACCTCCTGCTCCAGGTGATTCCGGCTCCGCGGCTTCAGCCCCTGCGGGTCGCCGAGGATCGCCACCGCCTCGGGCGCCCGCAGCAGCAGGTCGGGGGCGAGCCGGCCGGCCGACAGGACGCGGGCGAGGTTCTCCGCCGCCGCGCCCTCGTCGCGCAGCAGCCGCAGGTACCAGGGGGTCTTGCCGAGCGCGTCGGACACCTTGCGGAAGCCGAGGAGCCCGGCGTCCGGGTCGGCGGAGTCCGCGAACCAGCCGAGCAGCACCGGTAGCAGCGTCCGCTGGATCGCCGCCTTGCGGGACACCCCGGACGACAGCGCCTCCAGGTGCCGGAGCGCGGCGGCCGGATCGGCGTATCCGAGCGCTTCGAGCCGGACGCCGGCGGCCTTCGCGCTGAGCCGGGTCTCGCCGGGTGCCAGCTGGGCGACGGCGTCCAGCAGCGGCCGGTAGAACAGTTTCTCGTGCAGCCGCCGCACCACGGACGTGTGCCGCTTCCACGCCTGGTTGATCTCGGCGATGGGGTCCGTACGCATCCCGAGGGAGCGCCCGAGCCGCCGCAGGTCCGACTCGTCCTCGGGCACGAGGTGGGTGCGGCGCAGCCGGTAGAGCTGGATGCGGTGCTCCATGGCGCGCAGGAAGCGGTACGCGTCGTCGAACTGCGCGGCGTCCACCCGGCCGACGTAACCGCCCCCGGCGAGCGCCCGCAGGGCGTCCAGGGTCGAGCCGCTGTGCAGGGACGCGTCGCTGCGGCCGTGCACGAGCTGCAGCAGCTGTACGGCGAACTCGACGTCCCGCAGCCCGCCGGGCCCGAGCTTGATCTCGCGGTCGACGCGGTCCGCGGGGATGTTGTCGACGACGCGGCGGCGCATCTTCTGTACGTCGCCGACGAAATTCTCCCGGTCAGCTGCCTGCCAGACCATCGGCGAGACGGCTTCGACGTACTCCGCGCCCAGTTCGGGGTCTCCGGCCACCGGCCGGGCCTTGAGCAGCGCCTGGAACTCCCAGGTCTTGGCCCAGCGCTGGTAGTACGCGACATGTGAGGAGAGCGTCCGTACCAGCGGTCCGTTGCGGCCCTCGGGCCGGAGGTTGGCGTCGACCGGCCAGATGGTGCCCTCGACGGTCGTCTCGGAGCAGATCCGCATCATGTGCGCGGCCAGCCGGGTGGCGGCCTGGACGGCCTTGCTCTCCTCCGAGCTGTCGACAGGTTCCGCCACGAAGATGACGTCGACGTCGGAGACGTAGTTCAGTTCGTGTCCGCCGCACTTGCCCATCGCAATGACCGCCAGCCGGCACAGCGCGGCGTCGGCGGGTGCGGCCGTCCGGGCGATGGCGAGCGCGGCCCGCAGGGTCGCGGTCGCCAGGTCGGCGAGTTCGGCGGCGGTCTCGGCGACGTCCGTCGTACCGCACACATCCCGGGCCGCTATGGCCAGCAGACACCGGCGGTAGGCGATGCGCAGCGTGTCCGGGTCGCGGGCGTCCCCGAGCTCGTGCTCGAATTCGGCGACCCCGGGGTGCAGGTCCGTCGCCTCGTACATGACGAGCGCCTGCCAGTGGCGGGGGTGCCGGGCCAGATGGTCGCCGAGCGCCTCGGACGCCCCGAGCACCCCGAGCAGCCGGTCCCGCAGCGGCTTGGCGGAGACGAGCGTGTCCAGCAGCATCTGCCGCTCGTCGGCGTCCTCCGCCTCCACCAGCCGGACGAGTCCGCGCAGCGCCAGATCGGGGTCGGCGGTCGCCCCGAGCGCGTCGAGCAGCACCGGATCGGTGCGTACGGACGCCAGCGCGGGCAGGTCGAGCAGCCGCTCGGCGGCGGCGGGGTCGGTGAAACCGTGCCGCAGCAGTCGGGTGAACGTACTGCTTCTGCGCCCCGGCACCGTCGTCATTCCGTGCTCTCCTGCTCGCCGCCCGTTCCCATCCCAGCATTCCGAGCCTAGCCCGGCGCCGATGAATTCGTAGCGCGTGCGCCGTCCATACTTCGCAGGCACGATCGCTTGCAGAACCTGTATCAGGAGGCGCGACCATGGCCGGACCCGAACCCGTCACCGAGTTGCATCACGAGTACAGCGAGAAGGGGGCCACTGCCCGCCCGTGGTCGGAAGCCGTGGGTGTGCTGACGCGGGCAGAAGTGTTCTGGCTGTCCACGGTCCGCCCGGACGGTCGCCCGCACGTCACTCCGCTGATCGGGCTATGGACGGACGGCGCGCTGCACTTCTGCACGGGCCCGACGGAGCGCAAGGCGCGGAACCTGGCGGAGAACCCGGAGGTCGTGCTGACAACCGGCACCAACACGCTGTCCCGGGGCTTCGACGTGGTGGTCGAGGGCCGGGCGGTCCCGGTGACGGACGAACCCCGGCTGACCCGGCTGGCGAAGCTCTGGGAGGAGAAGTACGGCGCGGACTGGCACTTCGAGGTCCACGCGGGCGCGTTCGCGAACGCTGCGGGCGGCCGGGCCGAGGTGTTCGGGGTGACCCCGCGCAAGGCATTCGGCTTCGGCAAGGGAGAGCCGTACAGCCAGACGCGCTGGCTCTTCGGCTGAGCGCCGGCGCCTGGCGCAGGCCCGCGCAGCGGAACCGCGCGGGCCGCCAGGGCGTTGGCGGAACATGGTGATGATGTCGAGTCTGCTGTTCATGGCCGTACTGGTCATGGTGCCATTCCTGTTGGCATCAGCCCGTTATGTGGTCGTCCGCACCGGCCGCCCCGACTGGTTACGCCGCATCCTCGCGGCGCGCACCCCTCGTCACGGGCTGGGCGTGGGGGCCTCGGTCGCCGACGAACTGCACGCGTTCCTGAATTCGGCCAAGCGCGTGCAGATCGAGCACCGGGTGGAGGAGCAGGTCCTCAAGGACGACGCCCCGGACGGCGCACCGCCCCGGATGGGGGTGGATCTGGACACGGGGACGGCCGTGTTCCACGCCGGTCCCGTACCACCGCAGTCCAGGGGGAAGCACGCCGACGGATCAGGCGGCGCCTGAGCGGGAACCGCTCAGGCGCCCCGGAACCGGCTACCTGCCGTTGCCGGCAACGGGCTTCGTACCGATGACGACGGTCGCGTACAGCTCGTCGGAGGTGACCACCCGCGCAATCAGCCCGCTCCGGGCGACGGTCTCCTCGGCCCGCGCCGCCTGCCGTTCGCTCGTCTCGACCAGCAGATGCCCGCCCGGCGCCAGCCACCGAGGCGCCTCGGCAGTCACTCTGCGCAGCACGTCGAGCCCGTCACCCCCACCGTCGAGCGCCACCCTCGGTTCATGGACCCGGGCCTCCGCGGGCAGGAGTTCGACGTCCTCGCTGGGTACGTACGGCACATTGGCGAGCAGAATCCCGACGCGGCCATGCAGCGAGGCGGGCAGCGGTTCGAAGAGGTCACCCTCGTACACCTCCCCCACGCCGGCGACATTGCGGCGCGCGCACCGCACCGCGGCGGGTTCGACATCACTGGAGTGCAGCTCGACCACGTCCAGGGCGGCGGCGAGCGCGGCGCCCAGCGCACCAGAACCGCAGCACAGATCGACGACGACGGCGGGTCCGTCCGAGGGACGGACGAGGCCGACAGCCTGGTCGACAAGGAATTCGGTACGGCGCCGGGGGACGAAGACACCGGGGTCCACGCTGATCCGCAGACCGCGGAACTCGGCCCAGCCCAGGACGTGTTCGAGGGGGAGCCCGGCTGTCCGCCGTTCGACCATGGCCGCGAGTTCGGCCGGGTCCACGGCTGTGGAGAGGATCAACTCCGCCTCGTCCTCGGCGAATACACAGCCGGCGGCGCGAAGTCTGGTGACGATGACGGAGTAAGGGAGCGGTGTCGAGGAAAGCGACATGGAGCGGAGCCTTTCGGAATGCCGATGGGTGCTCCGCGGTCCGCCTATACCGGTCCGACCACGCAATCGTGAGAGGTGAGCACCCAGCCTGATACAGCGGTAATGGGTCTCACCTCCTCAATCCGTCCCCGTGCTGGGGTCGGTAACACTACCTGAATCGAGTCCCGGTGCCTGCCACGGGCCGGGCCGGGCGGTACGCGTGGACGGGCGGTCACGAGCGGCGGCCGCCACCGCCGTCGTAGAACCGGTTGTGGACCGCCACAGAGGTGTTGTTCGCGCGGGTGTGCCGGATCGCTTCGCGATGCTGCCGCTCGATCTGCTGGCCGTCGAAGTTCTCGGTCCTGCGCCGCGATTTCAGCTGCAGTTTGACGATGAGCGCGACGATTAACGCCAGCAGCCCGCCGAGCAGCATGAGCACGTGTGCCATGAATCCCCCGTGTCTGATCAGACCTTCTGTCCGCAGTGTCGCCCACAGGACACACGTCGTCCAGAGTTCAGGAGTTCGGGGCCGAAGTTGCGCGGGTTCTCCACAGCCGTGCCCGATCCTCAGCCTCGCCCGATCCTCGGGACACCAGTGCCGGCCGGAGGCAAGAGGGGCCGTCAGTGGTCGTCGTTGATCACCCCGACGGCTCAACCGGTCCAGCTTGATCCTGACTGCTGGTGGTGTCGGCGCGCATCCGCTCCGGGCCCGGAGCGAGCCGCAGCGGTGCAATGGCGGGATCCGGCCTCTCTTGCGATCCTGGGCAGGTGGCACACCGCACCTCTCCGGATGAACCGAACGCCCGTCAACCGCCCGATACGGTCCGGACCGACTACACGGGCGCGATCTACGGTTCGCTCCTGGCCGCATCAGTGGTGGCCGGGGCCAGCACGCTCGGCCACTATCCGCGCTTTGAGCTCGTGGTGCTTCTGCTGTGCACCGGTGGGGTGTTCTGGGCCGCGCACGTCTACGCCGATTTTGTCGGAGACCGGTTGAGGCACGAGGCCATGACGTGGCGGGAGATCCGCCATGTCTGCGCTCGCGAGTGGCCGATCGTGCAGTCGGCCTTCCTGCCGGCCGCCGCTGTCGCGACCAGTCCGTTCCTGGGCCTGGGTCTCGAAGGGGCGGCTTGGCTCGCGCTGGGCGTCGCTGTGGCCCAGCAGGTCAGCTGGGCCAGTGCTGCTGTCATCCGGGTCGGCGCCTCTCGCGGTGCGGTGGCATCCGTCGCTGCCGTCAACCTGGTGCTCGGGCTGATCATCGTGGCCGCCAAGGTCGCGCTCCAGCACTGAGTTCTTGAAAACCGTCGCGACGCGAGTCACCGTCGGTTCACATCCCACACCCACCGCAGCAGCTCAGTGAAGCCGCTGATCAGAAGGGGTGCCCCGACCAGGGCACCTCTTCGTCGTGTGGCCCTGTCTCACCAAGGATCGCACCTGCGCCGTCTTGGATCGTCGTGTGTGGACCGGGCATGGACCACGATCAGCAGCGCAATCGCTTGCCCCAGACCGGCCAAAGCCGCTCCGGCTGGCCGCGAGGTCGCCTGGCGCCGGTCACCCGCCAACTCTCCAAGAAGGGGGCGAACTTTCACGCACATGGCCCCGGCGCGGGATGAGCACGCCAGGGCCATGGGGAAGGAAGAGGACAGGAGTCAGACATTGACCTCAGCGGGAGCCGAGACCGGTGGCCGGACCCCGGTCAGTTCCTCGGCCCGGTCGAGGAGGCGGGGGGCCAGCTCGGGGTAGAAGCCGCGGGCGACGGCCTGGAGAAGTTCGGCAAGTGCGGCCAGCTCACCGATACGGCCTGCTGGCGTGTTCAGGACCTCGGCGAAATCGGTCCGGATGCGCTTGGCGACGGCGGGCACGAGGAGGCTGTGAGCGTGGAGAAGTCCCGGGTCGTAACCGACGGGGACGCGGCCCCAGCGCTCCCAGTCCAGGAGCGTCAGCGGCGGTCCGGTGATGTTGCCCCAGTGCAGGTCACCGTGGCCGGTGACGCGTTCGATCCTCGCCGGGGCAGGGATGCCGAGAAACTGAGGGAAGGCCCGCTCAATCCAGGAGTCCCGGACCGTCTCCTTGACGCCCTTCACTCTGGCCAGGCGGTCAAGGGAGCGCCGCAGTAGCCCCCACCACTGCTCAGGGAGAGCGGGGTCGCGGATGAGATCCGCCCGCGCGGGTGAGACCACCGGATGCGGCACGAGGTCCAGGACCTCGGACTGAAACGACCACTCGCCGTCCACCCAGTCGTGGACGCCGTGCACCGCCGGACGAGGCACGGCATGAGGGACGAGGAGGGAGGCACCCACGACTCCTTCCCCATGCGTGCGCCCGGCGTTCTTCGCCAGGCTGCGGCTGACCCGAAGCCAGTAGTCGCCCGATCGGCGGCCCAGCGTGAACCCGGCGAAGCCCCACGCCGGAGGGCCGGTGCAGGTGAGCCCTACAGCCTGGGCTGCGTGGTCGTGCGCGGCCTCCATGAGGGCTCGGATGCCCTCATCCGGTGGCGAGTTCATCGGTCACTCTCCTGAGCTGTTCGGCAGCGAGGGGCGAGGCCAGAGCCTTGGCAGCGTCGTCCCAGTGATCACGTCTTGTGGTGGAGACCAGCACGAAGTCCAGGGCCGGGCAGGACGCGGCGGCCAGGACTCCGGCGGCGCCGGCCGACAGCCCGGGGCAGATCAGATCCACCAGTTCGGGTGTCATCGCATCCAGCAGTTCGCCGCCGTGCAGCGGGGCGGAGCCGAACGTGATCAGCCCGGCGTCCTTCGCCTGCACCAGCGGACCGCCGCCGCCCAGGGCCTGCGTGATCGGGGTGTCATCGATCAGGCTGACGGGCATCTGTACCGCGATCAGATGGTGATCGGAGGAGCCCGCAGCCTCCCGGCTGAGCGCCAGCAGCTCCGGCACACTGAAGGCTCCTTCCCGCAGGCCCGACCAGGTAGCCACCCCATAGCCGAGGATGTTGCCCTCCTGGGCCTGGTCCTCCAGGGCGGTGAACGCCTCCCTCAGCCGCCAGTGCATCACTGCCCGTTCTACGCCGCGACCAGCCCGTTCAGGGTTGTGGACGAACACCAAGTCCACATGGCCGAGGAGGTCCAGTGCTTCTTCCACCTGGTAGCCGACGAACGTGGGGTCGAGGCAATGGCCGGCGGAGACGTCGTGCTCGGTGAGGACGCCCCGCCCGAGAGCCACTCGCCCCTGGCCGCGCGTGAAGAAGCCGGTCTTCGTGGCGACGAGCGGAGCGCTGGGGGACTCCCGCAAGACCGAGCCGAGGTCGTGGAGCGCCTGACCGTCGCTGTAGTTCGGCGCGGTATCGATCCACGGCGTCCCGGCCTCCACGGCCATGCGAGCCGCTTTCTGAACATCTCGGACACGGTAGGTGCCCAATGCCAGGGCCGCCGTCACAGCCCCGTCCCCACGACGGCGACGGCCTGGCCCTCGATGAGGACCCAGACCAGTTCGGCCACGGCTTTGACCTCCAACCCGGCGGAGGCGGCGAGGTCCCGCAGGGTCGCCGGCCGACCGAGCAGCAGCGTGCGAAGGACCGGCGAGGCGGAGTCCGCGAAGTCCCAGGCCGTTCCGGCCGCCGAGAACGTGACCGTGCTGTGCCCGTCGTTCTCCGTGACGCGCGCCCGTGGGGCGGTGAGCCGTACGGAGATCTCCGGCGCTGCGGGGAGCCCGTTCACGTACGGCAAGGACGGGATGGCGTGCCCCAGGTCGGTCGTGTCGATGGACTCCGCCCAGCGCTCGATCAGCCGGGGATCGGCCAGGATGTCGACCACCTCGCGGCGTACAGCGTCGATGAAGTCCGACTGTTCCGGCAGGGAGGCGAAGCGCGGGATGTCCGCACGGAGGGCGAACGTGGCCCGGAGTTGGTCCACAGCCCAGAGCATGAGATCGGCGCCGGTGTGCGGGACCATGCCGAAGGTCAGGTGGAGGGATTCCGTGCCCTGGTCGGCGGCGACCGCGTGCCACCAGCCGCGCGGCAGGTAGAGCACGTCACCGGCCGAGAGCACGATGTCCGCCACCGGATCGTCCTCCGGCTGGTCCGGCGATTCGACGTCCCGGAAGGTGGGGGCCTGGCGGGTGGCCCCGTACAGGCGCCAGCGCTTTGAGCCGCGCAGATGCACGACCACGACGTCGTGGTCGTCCCAGTGGAGACCGAAGCCCTCCCGCTCGGTCCAGGAGGCGTATGCGTTGGCCTGCACGGGGGTGCCGAGGAAGCGTTCCAGACCCTCGGCCGCCGCCCCCACGGCGGGGTGGATCTTCTCTACCGCGTCCAGGACCAGCGAGGCGCCGTCCTTGAGCTGGGTGTGCAGCTCGGCCGGCTGGATGCGGGACCAGGTCACTGCGCGGCGGTTGGTCGTCGGGACCGCGTAGCGGTGCAGCGGTACCGTCTCGCCGTCGGCCGACAGGCGAAGCCGAGGCGGCTCCAGGCGCTGCGTGGCGATGATTCGGTTCAGGTCGTCCCAGGTGAACAGGCGCGCCACGTCGGCGGCGCCGGGGAAGTGCGCGTAGGAGCGGTGGTACGTCTGGGCGAGGAACGTGTCCCCGCCCAGACGCCCCGCCCACGAGGCGGCATCAAGCATCGTGGGCGGCCCCGTCAGTCGTTGCCGTCGGAACGGCCGCTGCTGACGTCGGACTCCTGCTCGGCGCGGGTCCGCGCCGCGACGATCTTCCGCTTCGCGACGAGCAGGCCACCCCCCTCGGCGGCCACGGAGCCGGTGTTCTCTTCCACCATCGAACTTTCCTCTCTACTCGGGGAACTCCCGCCGGATGCCCGGCGGGAAGACTGAGGTCGGCCCGCTACGACATGGCGTAGATGCCGACGGCGTACAGGCACACGGAGCCGATCACCATCACGAGGTAAAAGAGCCCGGTGTACCGCCCGAAGCGGCGCAGAATCCATCTGCCTTAAGCCGCTTACCGCAGCAAGTCCGGGACGGCGGGCATCGCGTGGAGGGCTCGGGCTGACAGGGCTGATGATTCACCGCAGCGCGGGCACTCGCACGGCGGGAAGCGGCCGGGCGAGGACAGGATGGCCAGCGGCTCACCCTCCCGGACGCGGGTGGGCTGCGACCACGAGCGGCCGGAGTCCCGTGAGACACGAAGGGTCATGAGAACGCGACCCTCGGCCTCGGAGTCCAGTGAGCGGGAGGCACCGCCCAATCCGTCACCTTGACCGCTGTCGAGCGTTGCCATATCTGCACCCTTCCGTAGTCCCGTGCCCACGTCGTTCGCGACAACACCCAGGAAACATCGCCGAGTCGGGAGCCTCCACGGCATCCATGCGGCAGGCTTGACGCAGATCCGTGCACGGGAGCCGAGGGGTCCAAAGTCACGGGAAGGGGGCGTCATGGGACTGGCGGAACGGCGCAGGACCCTGGGTTACAGTCAGGAGAAATTGGCTGAGTTGCTTGGCGTGGACCGCACAACGGTCGGGCGCTGGGAGAGCGGCAAGATCGCACCGCAGCCACCTCAGCGGCCCGGCTTGGCCGCCGCCCTCGAGATCAGCCTTCAAGAGCTTGATGCCCTTCTGAGACCGCCACGAGCCGAGGATCAGGGGGCCGCAGGGCAGAAGTCCAGTGACCACCCGAGCACGGGAGACCCCGACGAGATGATCCGCCGCGAATTCCTCCGCATCCTGACCGTCAGCGGGGCGCTGACCGCCTTATCGTTCGACGAGGCGGAGGCCGTTGCCGACGGCGTGCGTAGGGGCAGCCCGGCGGACTTCGCCCGAATGAACAGCCACCTATGGCAGGTGTACCAGCTCGCACGGTCCAAGAGGTCGGTCTACCCCGTCGTCCGCGATCAACTGGCCACGCTGAACGAGGCCCTGGCCGGTGGCAGCCGGGATGGCTCCCTCCCGCTCCTCAACGCGGCAGCCGACCTGTTCCAGCTAGCCGGGGAGGTCGCGTACGACGCCAACCGGTACACCGACGCGGCCGCCTCTTATGCACTCGCGGCGTCCGTCAGCAAGGAGGCCGGAGCCTACGACCTGTGGGCCTGCGCGCTCGTACGCCATGGCTACGTGGACATGTCCGAACAGAGGTACCAGCAGGCGGCTGAGGTCCTTGGCGCGGCGGAACGCATCGCGGCGCGAGGAAACAAGAGCCTGGCCACCCGGCATTGGGTGGCGTCGGTGCAGGCGGAGGTACGCGCCGGCCTCGGAGACCTGACAGGGTGCGAGCGAGCGCTCGCCCAGGCCGAGGAAGTCCAGAACCTCGCCGATGACAGCACGAACAGCGGGTGGCTCCGGTTCGACGGCGCCCGGTTGGCTGAGGAGCGCGGAGCACGGTACGTACAGCTCGGCCGCCTCGATCTGGCAGAGGAGACACTGAAGCAGGCACTGGACCAGACGGCGCTTGCTTCCGGCCACTCGTACCGGCGAAGAGGGGCCGTACTGGCCGACCTGGCCGTCATCGGGGCGAAGCGCCGTGACCCGGCCCAGGTGGTGACGTACGCCCGCGAAGCCCTTGACCTGGCCCACGCGTCTTCGTCGGGGTACGTCGCCCGTAGACTCCAAAGCCTGTGCGACGAGTTCGGCCCCCTGAGCCGGGACCACCGCGTAGTGGAGCTGGGGGCGGAGATCGCCACGCTGAGGACGCCGTGACGAGAGGGGTTGGCATGTCGCAAACCGAAGGCGCACGACTGTTCCGGGAAGCCTGGATCGAGGGAGTGCACCAGCACTTCCCCGGCGAGCCGAAAGCGGGCTACGTGACCCCGTGGGGGGACACGCCGCAGTGGGAACGCGAGGCCGCAGGCTCCGTATACGAGCAGGTCCGCCAGTTCATCGAGATCAGCGACGGCAAGACGGCCAGGCTGTCCCGCGAGCAGAAGAGCCGGTTCGTCGCAACGTGCTGGACGGCCCAGATGTTCAAGCACTTCGAGGACCCGAAGTCGGGCTACGTGGCGGACTGGCCCGACCTCCCTTCCTGGCAGCAGGAGACGGACGCGGACATTTTCGAGGCCATCGAGAAGGCGTTCAGCTGACCACCCCTACTACTCGGCCTAGCCCAGCGCACGCCCCCGAGTCCGATGCGGACCGGGGGTGTGTTGTCTGTGGAAGATTCAGATCACCCGGACACCGGCCCTGTCTGAGCATCTGCCCCGCGGCACGTGATTGGCCAGTGGACCAGGTGTGGACCGCCAGTGGCTATGAGTGCTGCCCCAGAGGTGGGGGAACGCGCAGGTCATGCAGGCCGAAGACGCTGCCCGCAGCACCCTCTGGAAAACCGTCGCGACGCGAGTCACCGTCGGTTCACATCGCATCCGCTCACTCGCAGTTCGGCTCGTGGCACCCGTGAAGACGATCAGCGGCATCATGCCGCACCGGTACAGGTCGACCGTCACTTCGGCCACGCCCAGTGCCCCTCCCGGCAAGCTCTGCCCCGTCGCACCGCCCAGGGCGGGTGAAACGGCTTCGGGCCGACGGTACGAAGCCGTCGGCCCGAAGCCGCGTACGTTCGCTCGGACAGCGCCGACCTGCGGTTACAGCACCGGCAGCAGTGCCTTCAGCTCGAAGGCCGTGACCTCGGAGCGGTACTCCTCCCACTCCTGCTTCTTGTTGCGGAGGAAGAAATCGAAGACGTGCTCGCCGAGCGTCTCGGCGACCAGTTCGCTCTTCTCCATCAGCGAGATCGCCTCGCCCAGGTTCTGCGGCAGCGGCTCGATGCCCATCGCGCGGCGCTCGGCGTCGGACAGCGCCCACACGTCGTCGTCGGCGCCCGCCGGGAGTTCGTACCCCTCCTGGATGCCCTTGAGGCCCGCGGCGAGCAGCACCGCGTACGTCAGATAGGGGTTGGCGCCGGAGTCGATGGAGCGGACCTCGACACGGGCCGAACCGGTCTTGCCGGGCTTGTACATCGGGACGCGGATCAGCGCGGAACGGTTGTTGTGGCCCCAGCAGATGTACGAGGGGGCTTCGCCGCCGGCGCCCGCAGCGCGCGAGGAGCCTCCCCAGATGCGCTTGTACGAGTTGACCCACTGGTTCGTCACGGCTGAGATCTCCGCGGCGTGCTTCAGCAGGCCCGCGATGAAGGAGCGGCCGACCTTGGAGAGCTGGTACTCGGCGCCCGACTCGTAGAACGCGTTGCGGTCGCCCTCGAAGAGGGAGAGGTGGGTGTGCATGCCGGAGCCGGGGTGCTCCGAGAACGGCTTCGGCATGAACGTCGCCTGCACACCCTGCTCAAGCGCCACCTGCTTCATGACGAGACGGAAGGTCATGATGTTGTCGGCGGTCGAGAGCGCGTCCGCGTACCGCAGGTCGATCTCCTGCTGGCCGGGGGCGCCCTCGTGGTGGCTGAACTCGACGGAGATGCCCATGGATTCGAGCATGGTGATCGCCTGGCGACGGAAGTCCATGCCGACGTTCTGCGGGGTGTGGTCGAAGTAGCCGGAGCTGTCGGCGGGGGTCGGGCGGCTGCCGTCGACCGGCTTGTTCTTCAGCAGGAAGAACTCGATCTCCGGGTGGGTGTAGAAGGTGAAACCCAGGTCGGAGGTCTTGGCGAGGATGCGCTTGAGCACATAGCGCGGGTCGGCGAAGGACGGCGAACCGTCGGGCATCAGGATGTCGCAGAACATGCGCGCGGTGCCGGGGGCCTCCGCACGCCAGGGCAGGATCTGGAAGGTGCCCGGATCCGGCTTGGCGATCATGTCGGACTCATACACCCGGGCGAAGCCCTCGATGGCCGAGCCGTCGAAGCCGATTCCCTCGTCAAACGCCTGTTCCAGCTCGGCAGGGGCCACGGCAACGGACTTGAGATACCCGAGCACATCGGTGAACCACAGGCGCACAAAGCGGATGTCGCGCTCCTCAAGTGTCCTGAGGACGAATTCCTGCTGCTTGTCCATAGCCACATCCTTGCAGTTCAGACGGTCTGTGCACCACCGCCCGGGATAGGGGAGAAGCTCCAGTATCACGACCCGGGATTTCACCCAGATTACGCACTCGACGTGAGATGGAGCACTCGGCCACCCACTACGATCGGCGGCCACGGTGTGCGGGCCTTCGAAGGAGAGGGCCCAGGGGCGGAGCGGCGTCGCAGCTGCCCCGTGCGCGCCGGTTTCCCGATCCGTTCCTGTCCCTCCCCGCCCGTTCGCAGAAGGACCGAAGGACCAGACGACATGAGCTTCGACCGCAGGACCCGCATAGAGCAGATGCGCAACACCGACCGTGCACGCGACCGTCGCAACCGTGCCCTCGCCATAGGGCTGAGCGCCCTTGTCGTCGCTGGTCTGGTCGCTTTCGGCTCTTACGCGCTGCTGGACAGCTCCGAGGCTGCGGACAAGAGGGACGCCGTCGCGGCCGATGAAGCGACGCCGTCCGCGGCGGAGAAGAAGGTGCTGGCCGCCGAGCCGATCGAGGGGCTCAAGACGTGGGACGCGAAGAAGCTGACCCGCAACCACGTCACCAAGACGGTCACATACCCGATGAAGCCTCCGGTCGGCGGTGACCACAGCCCCGTCTGGATGAATTGCGACGGCGAGGTGTACAAAAAGGCGATCCCCGACATGAACGCCGTGCACTCGCTGGAGCACGGGTCGGTGTGGGTGACGTACACGGACAAGGCGTCGGCGGCCGACGTGGCCGAGCTCGCGGCCCTGGTCGGGAAGACGCCGTACTCGCTGATGAGCCCGTACCAGGACCAGGCCGGCACGATCATGCTGAGTGCCTGGGGCAAGCAGGTCACCGTGGACAGCGCCGATGACCCGCGGGTCGGCCGGTTCTTCGCCAAGTTCGTGCAGGGGGAACAGACCCCGGAGCCGGGTGCGGCGTGCACGGGCGGGCTGGGGTCCCCGTGACCGGTACGAAACAGTGGGTGGCCGGTTCCGCCGTCGCCCTCGCACTGCTCCTCGCGGGGGTGGCGACGATCGCCTCGGCGCGGGACGACACGGCGGACGGGAAGCAGCCCGGAGCGGCCGCCGCGGCCGTCCGGGTGCCCGGCCCGGACTCGGCCGACGCAGGGTTCGCCCGCGACATGGCGGTCCACCATCAGCAGGCCGTGGAGATGTCCTTCATCGTCCGTGACCGTACGCAGGACGAGGAGGTACGCCGTTTCGCGTACGACATCGCCAATACCCAGGCCAATCAGCGGGGCATGCTGCTCGGCTGGCTGGATCTGTGGGAGCTGCCGAAGGTGGCCGCCGGGCAGGAGCCGATGGGGTGGATGACGACCCACGGTGGACACGGCATGCACGGTGATCACGGCATGGAAGGCATGGGGGACACGGGCAGGTCGGACGGCGCCTTCACCGCACATGACGGCGCCCTCATGCCCGGCATGGCCACCCGGACCGAACTCGGCCGGCTCAGGAAGGCGAGCGACAAGCAGGCCGAGATCCTGTTCCTGCAGCTGATGACCGACCACCACAAGGGCGGCGTCGCCATGGCGCGCGGCTGCGCCGAGCTCTGCACGGTGAAGGCGGAGAAGCGGCTCGCCCGAGGCATGGTCGAGGCTCAGCAGTCCGAGCTGGACACGATGGCGCAGATGCTGGCGACGCGCGGGGCGAACCCCAGGTCCTGAGGCATTCCGCCGGCCCCGAAGCGGTAGGGATGCACCCGAATGGGTGATAGCGGTCGCGCACCCCGAACGGGCCCATGACGATGGGTTCGCTCGGGGTCGGACCGCAGTGCCCGTCGGCACCAGGAGGAATTCCTCATGACCACCGCCAAGGACATCATGCACACCGGGGTCCACTGGATCCCCGCGCACGAGACGCTCGACCGCGCCGCCCAGATGATGCGCGAACACAACGTCGGCGCACTGCCGATCTCGGCCAGCGGCGAGAAGGACCGGATGGTCGGCATCCTCACGGACCGCGACATCGTGGTCGGCTGTGTGGCGATGGGCCACGATCCGTCGAAGGTGACCGCGGGTGAACTCGCCCAGGGAACGCCGCGCTGGATCGATGCGAACGCAGAGGTGAACGAGGTTCTGGAGGAGATGCAGAGCCACCGGATCCGCCGGCTCCCGGTGGTCGAGAACAAGGTGCTGATCGGCATGATCAGCGAGGCCGACCTCGCCCAGCACCTTTCCGAGGACCAGATCGCCGGCTGGGCGGAGAAGGTCTACGCCCGCGCCTGACCGGCGTTCGGCAGCGCGCCACCGCGGGCCCGGCACCCATGACAACGGGGGGTGCCGGGCCCGCGTGCGAGGTATACCCAGCGGGGGTAGGGTGCCCGACATGGGCCCGAAACGGAGTGCGACAGACGGACAGTTGTTGCTGTTTGCCGCGCTGCTGTTCGGGATCTTCACCATGCACACCGTCGGGCATCCGGCGGAACACAGCGGCCATGAGGCCGTGGTGACGACAGGCCACGTGCGGGACCAGGGAGCTCAGGGGATAGACCCGGCGAGCGCCATGACGGAGCCCTCGATGGAGCACGCCTCCGTCCCGCCCCTGCCGATGAGCGACGGCACGGACCCGATGGCGGCCTGTCTCGCCGTGCTGGGCGCCTGGGGTCTCGCTCTGCTCGCCGGCCGGCTGATGGCGCTCCGGACCGCGGAGCATCTCCTCGTGGCCGGCGGAGCGCTGTTGTCGCGTGCGCCGCGGTCCGGCCCCTCGCCCGCGATGACGGTTCCCGGCCGGTTGTCGGCGCTTCGGATATAGGAGCGGGTCGCTCCGCATCCCTCCTTCAGCCCACGCCGACAGCATCAGAGGTGTTCCAGCCATGCCCACTCAACCCACTCGACGAGCCGTGCTCGGCGCCGGAATCGCCATGGCCGGCACGGGAGTTCTGGCCGCCTGCTCCAGTGGTACGGACCCGCAACGGCACGCCGCGAACCCTGGCCCCGCGCATCACGACGCCATGAACCACCGCCCGTCGCCCGCGTCGGGGAGCCGCGGGGAGTACATCTCTCCCGGCGACGCGGAGGTCACGGCGGTCGAGGCGAAGCGAGGCTCCGGCCCCGTACGGAAGATCAACCTCACCGCCACCCCGGGCCGCCTCGATCTGGGCGGCGGGCTCACCGTCAGCTCCTGGTCCTTCGGGGACCGGCTGCCCGGCAAAGAAGTCCGGATCACCGCGGGCGACACCTTGGCAGTCACCCTCGCGAACCACCTGCCGACGTCGACCACCGTGCACTGGCACGGCCTCCATGTGCGCAACGACATGGACGGTGTTCCCGAGCTGACCCAGTCGGCCATCAAACGGGGCGCGGAGTTCACGTACCGCTTCGCGGTGCCACAGTCGGGGACGTACTGGCTCCATCCGCACCAGGGCGTCCAGCAGGACCGCGGTCTGTACGCACCACTGATCATCGATGATCCGAAGGAGCCCCTGTCGTACGACAAGGAGTGGGTCGTCGTGCTCGACGACTGGGTCGACGGAGTGGAGGGTTCCACTCCGGAGGGGGTACTCGCCGAGCTCAGCCACGGCATGGGCGGCATGGATCACGGGTCTTCCGGGGGCGATGACAAGCCCCGCTCCGGGTCCGGGCCCTCGCGGGTGCTGAGGGGCGCCCCGAGCGACCTGCTCGGCGGTGACGCGGGCAATGTCGACTACCCGTACTACCTGATCAACGGCCGCGTCCCGAAGGACCCGACCACGTTCACCGCGAAGCCCGGCGACCGGATCCGGGTGCGCATCATCAACGCGGGCGGCGACACCCCGTTCCGCGTCGCGCTCGGCGGCCACCGGATGACCATCACCCACGCGGACGGCTTCCCGGTCCGGCACACCACGACGGACGCACTGCTGCTGGGTATGGGCGAGCGGTACGACGTGCTGGTCACCGCCCGGGACGGGGTGTTCCCGCTGACGGCGGTCGCCGAGGGCAAGAAGGCGTCGGCGCTGGCCCTGCTCCGTACCGGCGGTGGCGCGGCGCCGGCCGCCTCCGTGCTGCCCGAGGAGCTGACCGGGCAGCTGGTGTCGGCCTTCGAGCTGAAAGCGGACGAGTCGGTGGAGCTGGCCGCCCGCAAGCCCGACCGGACGATCCGGATCAAGATGACCGGCACCATGAGGGCGTTCGACTGGGGCTTCGACCACAGGAAGTACGACCCCGATCAGCGCCATGCGGTCAGGGCGGGCGAGCGGGTCCGGCTGGAGTTCTACAACATCACGGACATGTGGCACCCGATCCATCTGCACGGGCACACGTTCGGCCTCGCGGGACGTGCGGGACCGCGCTCGGTGCTGGGCAGGGTTCCGGGGGCGCGCAAGGACACCGCGATCGTTCTGCCCAATAGGTCGGTGGCCGTGGAGCTCGACGCGGACAACCCGGGGCTGTGGATGCTCCACTGCCACAACGTCTACCACTCGAACATGAACATGATGACGGTCCTCGGCTACCGCCGCTGACCCGGTCCTGGCGGGCCGCGTCGGCCGCGGCAGCGGAAGTGCGGCCCGCCAGGATATCGCGTCAGAAAGACGATTACACTGAGGCGCGTGCCTCAACTACGCCTCGCACTGAATCAGATCGACTCGACCGTCGGTGACCTCGCCGGCAACGCCGAGGCGATCGTCCACTGGACCCGGCACTCCGCCGAACAGGGCGCCCATCTGGTGGCGTTCCCCGAGATGGTGCTGACCGGTTACCCCGTCGAGGACCTGGCCCTGCGGTCGTCCTTCGTCGAGGCGTCGCGGAACGCGCTGTTTGCGCTCGCCGCCCGCCTCGACGCGGAGGGCTTCGGGGAGCTGCCGGTCGTCGTCGGCTACCTCGACCGTTCCGAGAAGGCCCAGCCGCGCTACGGCCAGCCTGCCGGCTCTCCGCAGAACGCCGCCGCGGTGCTGCACCGCGGGCGGGTCGCGCTGTCCTTCGCCAAGCACCACCTGCCCAACTACGGGGTCTTCGACGAGTTCCGGTACTTCGTGCCGGGCGATTCGATGCCCGTCGTACGGGTCCACGGTGTCGATGTGGCGCTCGCGATCTGCGAGGACCTCTGGCAGGACGGCGGCCGGGTGCCGGCCGCCCGCGCCGCCGGGGCCGGGCTGCTGCTGTCGATCAATGCCTCGCCGTACGAGCGGGACAAGGACGACACCCGGTTGGAACTGGTCCGCAAGCGGGCGCAGGAGGCCGGCTGCACCACCGCCTATCTGGCGATGATCGGCGGGCAGGACGAGCTGGTCTTCGACGGCGACTCGATCGTCGTCGACAAGGACGGCGACGTGATCGCCCGTGCCCCGCAGTTCGCCGAGGGCTGCGTCGTCCTCGACCTGGAGCTGCCCGCCGCGGCGCCCGAGGCGCCGTCCGGGGTGGTGAACGACGGACTGCGGATCGATCACGTGGTCCTCTCCGACGAGCCTCTCCCCGCCTACGAGGCGGAGCTGACCGGCGGCTACGCGGAGCGGCTCGACGACGACGAGGAGCTGTACTCGGCGCTGGTCGTGGGCTTGCGTGCGTACGCTGCCAAGAACGGCTTCAGCAGTGTGCTGATCGGGCTGTCCGGCGGGATCGACTCGGCTCTCGTCGCGGCCATCGCGTGCGATGCGCTGGGCGCGCAGAACGTGTACGGCATCTCGATGCCCTCGAAGTACTCCTCGGACCACTCCAAGGGCGACGCGGCGGAGCTGGCGCGCCGTACCGGGCTGAACTTCCGCACCGTATCGATCGAGCCGATGTTCGACGCGTACATGAAGTCGCTGGGGCTCACCGGTCTCGCCGAGGAGAACCTCCAGTCGCGACTGCGCGGCACGATGCTGATGGCCGTCTCCAACCAGGAGGGCCAGATCGTCCTCGCGCCGGGGAACAAGTCGGAGCTGGCGGTCGGTTACTCGACGCTGTACGGGGACTCCGTCGGCGCGTACGGGCCGATCAAGGACGTCTACAAGACGTCGATCTTCAGGCTGGCGAAGTGGCGCAACCGGGCCGCCGAGGAACGCGGCCAGACCCCGCCGATCCCGGAGGCGTCCATCACCAAGCCGCCCAGCGCCGAGCTGCGGCCCGACCAGGTCGACACGGACTCGCTGCCCGACTACGACGTGCTGGACCGGATCCTGGAGCTGTACGTCGACCAGGATCTGGGGCTGGAGTCGATCGTGGCGGCCGGGTTCGACGAGACGCTGGTGACGAGGACGCTGCGGATGGTGGACACGGCGGAGTACAAGCGGCGGCAGTACCCGCCGGGCACGAAGATCTCCCCGAAGGGCTTCGGCAAGGACCGGCGGCTGCCGATCACCAACCGGTGGCGCGAATCGGGCTGAACCCCGACGGTCGGTCGCCGGGCGGGCCGGGTTCGGGCCCGTCCGGCGACCGGCGTCGATGCGGCTGCCGGACGGGTCCCGGGAAGCACCCGGTCCGCTTTCAGCTCCACCATGGGCCGTCGTCGTGGTGGAGCAGGCTCCACCACCGAGACGGGAGCGGGCTTCCTTCTGTCCCGCCACGGACGCTTCTAGCGTCGCCAGCATGACCATGACCGCACCGCGGGCCCTTCCGCACCGCACCCGACTCCGTGGGCTGCTCACCTATCTGACGATCGCCTACACAGGCATGTGGGTGGCCATGTCACCCCTTCTGATCAAGGGCTTCCGTCGCACCGATGGCCGGGCAAGCCCCGGTGACCTGGAGAACCTGTGTATATCGGCGGCCATGATGGCTCCGGCCGTCGCCGCGGTCGTGGTGGTGCGGTGGGTGGAGGGCGGCGGCGGGGTGCGCGATGTGCTCGCCCTGCGCATCCCGAAGCCGTGGCCTCACGCGGTGCGGTGGCTGCTGGCGGCCGTCCTGGTCCCCGCCGGTCTCACCGTCGTCGCGCTCGCCATCGGCACGGCGGCGGGCGTCTATCCCTTCGGCGGTGCGAGCTGGAGCGGCACGGCCGCCTGGGCCGGGACGGCGCTCGTGCAGATGCTGCTGGCCCTGCCACTGTTCTTCGGTGAGGAGCTGGGCTGGCAGGGCTATCTGCTCCCCCGGCTGGCATACCGGAAAGGGCGCACACGTCCGTTGACGGCCTACCTGGGCACGGGTGCCGCCTTCGCGCTCTGGCATCTGCCGACCCTGCTGATGGGCGGGCAGTATCCCGGTCAGCCCTGGTACGTCGCCGTGCCGGCCATGCTGGTGAGCTGCGGCCTCGCGCTGCCGGTGTTCACCTGGCTGCGGCTGGCCTCCGGATCGGTGATCCCGGCGGTCGTCGGCCACGCCTTCGTCAGCACGGTCAGCATGAGCATGGTCAAGGAATTCGCCGAGCCGGACGCCCCGCTGAAGCCGCTGCAGATGAGCCTCGCGGGCTGGCCCGGCTGGATCGCCATGGCCGCCCTGGTCGCCTTCCTCGCCCGTACGGGCAGACTCACCCTTCCCGACGCCCGGCCCGCGCAGGACTGAGACCACCGGGCCGTGCCCGGCCGGTCCGGACGGCATATGGGCGACATGGACGGCGACCTCACCCTTGGGCGTCGTCACCATGGAACGCATCGCCCGGATCCAGCCCATCGTGATGTCGACCGGCCGGGTGTCGCTCATCGGGTACGTGCTCCACAGGCCGACGGTCCCCTTGAGTCGGGGTGAGCGGCGGCATCCCTCGCGTGTCTACCGGGAGCGAATCCATGGGATGTCGCGTTTGCTCAGGAACCACTCCGCCGGGGACGTGGGCCTGTCGGTGCCGTGCTGGTGGTTGTAGGCGTCGTGGCGTATGTGGTCAGGATCGAAGCCGAGCGCCCCGAGCTGCTTCTCGACAGCGCGCACCATGCCCGAGGGTCCGCTGACGTAGACCTGGCGGCCAGGTCGGTTACGGGCGTACTCACCGACCTGTCGCAGCAGTTCGGCGTCGGCCTCCTCCGGTTCCCCGCCCTCCGGTGGCAGCGCCGCTGTGACGTCCAGCCAGTCGTACGTCTTGGCCAACCGCTCCAGGCCGTCGAGGTCGTAGACCTCGCGCTCGGTGCGGGCGCCGAGGATGAGCCTCACTTCGCCCGGCCGGGGCAGGGCCGCGGCCGCCTCGATGATCGCCTTCACCGGCGCCCAGCCGGTACCCCCGGCCACGCACAGCAGACCGTGACCGGAATCGGGCGGCAGGGTCATGCTGCCGATCGCGGGGCCGAGACGGACGCTGCCTCCGGAGCGGACCCGGTCCACCAGTGCGGTGCTCAGTCGGCCGCGCTCGACGCGGCGCACATGGAATTCCAAGGTGCCGTCGGTGCGCGGAGCGTTGGCGATCGAGTACGGGCGCCAGACCTGGGGCGCCTCGGGCACGGTCAGCGCCGCGTGCTGACCGGCCTCGAAGGGATAGGGAAGGTGCGGGCGCACCGTGAGAACCGCGATGTCTTCGGTGCGCAGCTCGTGGTGGACGACCTCCGCGTCCCACCAGCGGGGCGTCGACGCGGGGACCTCTTCGGCCGCAGCGATCATCACTTGCGAGATGAGGCCGTACGCCGCGACCCACGCCTCCTCGACCTCCTGCGTCCAGGCATCGCCGGCAAACACCTTCAGCGTCGCGATGAGGCTGGCGCCCACGGCCGGGTAGTGCTCGGGACGGGTATCGAACTTGCGGTGGTCGAAGCCGAGGGGGCGCAGGTACGCCACGAGGGCTTCGGGGTCGGCGGCGTTCATGGCTGCCGCAGTGAGGGCGGCGAAGAGCCGGTCCCGCTGCTCGTCCATCTGCTCCGGGAACATGTGGCGGATGCCAGGGTTGTGGTGAAACAGGTGGGCGTAGAAGTACTTGCTCAGCCGATCCGCACGCCGTTCGACGACAGAGAAGCTCCACTCGATGAGTGCAGTATTTATGGACACGGAGGGCAATATTATCCGCGACCTCCACGCCCCCTTCGCCCTATGCTCACCCTGCACAAGCCCCGGACGGGGGAGGTCTCACAGTTCGACGCGGGCGGCGATCGGGAGGTGGTCGCTGTCCGTCGCCGGGAGCGTCCACGACGACATCGGCTCGACCCCCTTCACCATGATCTGGTCGATCCGGGCCATCGGGGACGACGCCGGCCAACTGAAGCCGAAGCCGTCGCCGGCCGCGCCCTGGGTGGACCTCATCTGCGAGGTGACCTCGTTGAGCGAGCGGTCGTTCATCGTGCCGTTGAGGTCACCGAGCAGGATCACCTTGCCGAGGCGTTCGTGGGCGATGGCCTCACCCAGGGCGTCCGCGCTGTCGTCGCGCTGGTTGGCGGTGAATCCGGCGTGCAGCTTGACTCGTACGGACGGCATATGGGCCACGTAGACGGCGACCTCGCCCTTGGGCGTCGTCACCGTGGAACGCATCGCCCGGGTCCAGCCCATCTTGATGTCGACCGGCCGGGTGCTGCTCATCGGGTACTTGCTCCACAGGCCGACGGTCCCCTGCACCGAGTGGTACGGGAAGCGGTCGGCGAGCGCCGCCTCGTACGTCGACACCTGGCCGCTCGGCAGCTCCTGCAGGGCGATGATGTCGGCGCCGGAGCCCGCGACCTTCCGGGCGGTGCCCGTGGGGTCGGGGTTGTCGGCGTTGACGTTGTGGGTGGCCACGGTGAGGTCGCCGCCGCTGCCCGACTTGTCGGTGAGCAGCCCGCCGAAGAGGTTGAGCCAGACCATGACCGGCAACAGCAAGGCGATCAGCGCGGTCGCCGAGCGACGCACCAGGCCCAGGATCAGCAGCAGCGGCACGAACACGCCGAACCACGGCAGGAACGTCTCGCTGAGGCTGCCGAGGTTGCCGATGGTGTTCGGGATCTCCGCGTGGAACGCCATCACGAGAGTGAGGATCACCGCGCAGGCGGCGAGGACGATGCCGCGCCGCCACATCCCCTTGCCACTGGTCCATCTGTCGCGCAGGCTCCGGAAGCGGGACCCGGTGCGCTGCGGTCCCGCGCTGCCGTTCCCGGTGTCCGCCCTGTACGCCTGCACCATTGCGCCGTCCTCACTGCTTCGCCGTACCCATCGCCGCGCTCCCCGACCCTAGGCGATGAGCAACGCCTTTCCTGCCGCCCACGGCGGCCGTACTGTCACGAGGACGAAGGACGCGGTCCGGCGAGTTCCGGCCGGAGGGATCTTGTGGAGCGTTGTGACACAACGCTCACACTCGGGCAGAGCCGGGCATGTCATGCCTGGCCTGCGCTTTTGCCGGACAGAAGGGCGGCGGGGGCGGTTGCCCGGGCGGGGACCGGGGTGGTGTCGGATGCCGGGCGCGGCGCCAGGCCCTCGACCAGCGTCCGGATGATCCGGTCGGCGAGGTCCTCCGGGAGTGGCGCGTCGGGCCGGTGAACGGTCCGTACGAGCATGGGACCGACGAACAGGTCGTCCATCAGCTCCACGTCCAGGTCCCCCCGGAGTTCGCCCGCTTCGACCGCCCGCCGCACGGCCGCCACCATCGCGACCCGCCGCGGTGCTATCACCGTGCACTGGTACTCGGCCCACAGCTTGGGGTGGCTCTTCATCTGCGCGAAGACGTTGTGGAGGAGGACCGAGGAGCGCTGGGCGAGTCCGCGCCTGCGCAGCGACTCCAGCATCACGCGGAGGTCGCCGAGCCCGGCGGTGCCGGAGATCTTCGGTTCCGGGGGTTCGATGTCGCGCAGCACATCGACGAAGAGCTCTTCCTTGCCGCTCCAGCGCCGGTAGATGGTGGCCTTGCCGACGCCTGCGGTCCGGGCGATGCGCTCGATGGACAGCCCGGCGAGCGGTTCGCCGGCCTCCAGGAGTTCGACGACGGCGTCCAGGATCGCCCGCTCCGCCGCCGCACTGCGCGGTCGGCCGCGCCGCGGTTCCTGGTCCTCGTTCTGCGCCTGCGCCTGCACCTGGCTCCACCTCTTCGCCGCGCCCGTACGGTCCCTGTCCCGATTCTCACCGACCGGGCGGTGTCCTGCTCCCCGCCCCGGCCGGCCCGGTGTGTCCGGGGTGACCGGGGCGGGGCTTGTCAGCCGTCCGGGCCCGTGGCCGTCATGGTGTCATCGGCGCGCGCCCGCGGGCACGGCCCGGTCGTCGTCGCCCTGTTCGGACCGCTGCCCGGCGGGCGGCTTGCCCGGCAGGAAGATTCCGACCACGAGCGCACCGACCAGGGCGACGCACGCGGAGCCGAGTGCGGTGACGTGCATGGCGCTGACGAACGCGTCGTTGGCCGCGCCGACCAGCGGCGCGCCCGCCGGACCGAGCTTCTCCGCGATGCCGAGGGTCGCCTCGATCGACTCCCCCGCCGCGTCCCTGGCCGCGGCCGGGAGCGTACCGAGGTGGCCCTCGATGTCACCGCGGTAGACGGTGGACAGCACGGAGCCCAGGACGGCGATCCCGAGCGCCCCGCCGACCTGCCGGAACGTGTTGTTGATGGCCGATCCGGAGCCGGCCTTCTCGCGCGGCAGCGCCTGCATCACGGCAACGGTGACGGGTGGCATGACATGCGCCATGCCGGTGCCCTGGACGAAGAAGACCAGACACATCACCCAGATGGGTGTGGTGGCGTCGAAGAGTGCGAACGCCGACAGTCCGACCGCGACCAGCAGCATGCCGGCGGTGCACACCGCACGGGAGCCGAACCGCTCGACGACCAGCCGGGCGCGCGGCGCGAAGATCATCTGCGCGGCGGCCAGTGGCACGATCAGGAGTCCGGACTGCAGGGCGCTGTAGCCGCGCACGCTCTGCAGGTAGAAGGCGGAGAAGAAGGTCACGCCCATCAGCGCGAAGAAGACCAGCGCCACAGCGGCGACGGCGGCGGAGAACGCGCCGTTCTTGAAGTACGTGATGTCGATGGCCGGGTGGCTGCTCCGCTTCTCGTGCCAGACGAATCCGGCGAGGACGACGAGACCGCCGAAGATCGAGAGGAGCACGACGGCGTCGCCGAAGTCGGCGAGTTCGCCGCCGCGGATGATGCCGAACACCAGCAGGACCAGACCGACGATGGAGAGGAGGACCCCGAGCGGGTCGATCCGGCCCGGCTTCGGGTCCCGGGAGTCCGGCACCAGCACCGCCATCGCGATCAGCGCGATGACGACGACGGGCACGTTGACCAGGAAGATCGAACCCCACCAGAAGTGTTCGAGCAGCAGTCCGCCGGTGATCGGGCCGATGGCGATGCCCAGGCCGACGCTGCCGGCCCAGATGCCGATCGCCTTGGGCTGCTCGTCACGCTCGAAGACGTTCATCAGGATCGCGAGTGTGGCGGGCATCACGAACGCGGCGCCGAAGCCCATCACGGCGCGCCAGGTGATGAGTTCGCCGGGCGAACCGGACATCGCGGCGAGCGCCGAGCCGATACCGAACAGCAGGATGCCGAAGAGCAGGACCTTCTTGCGGCCGATGCGGTCGCCGAGCAGACCGGCGGTGAAGAGGAGTCCGGCGAAGACCAGCGTGTACGAGTTGATCGCCCACTCCAGCTCGCTCTGGGTGGCTCCGAGCCCGGTGGGCGACGGGCTCGCGATGGTCTTGACCGCGACGTTCAGGATCGAGTTGTCCAGCACCACGATGAGCAGGCTGAACATCAGAACGATGAGGATCACCCAACGGCGACGGTGGATCGCCTCGGGAACACGGGGCACGGCGGCCGGAGGGCCGGACGGTATTGACATGGCGGCGAGCGTATCTCATTTCGATACGAGACCGTCTCGTATTGGAAAGTCTTTGCCCAGTCGTGTCCACTTCCCGTGGACGGCCCGGGATGCCACCATGGACGGGATCCGGGGACGCCGTCAGGGCGCCTCGAGATGACGAAGGAGCCGTTGACCATGACGCTTCAGGCTGCGCAGAACCAGCCCGCAACCCCCGCGGGGGCCCCTGCCGACAGCAACAAGGCGCTGTACGGAGGCAAGAGCACTCGCCGCATCACCGTCCACGACATCGCCGCCGCCACCGAGCGCGGCGAGAAGTGGCCCATGCTCACCGCCTACGACGCGATGACCGCGTCCGTCTTCGACGAGGCCGGCATCCCGGTCATGCTCGTCGGCGACTCCATGGGCAACTGTCACCTCGGCTACGAGACCACCGTGCCCGTCACGATGGACGAGATCGCCATCCTCTCCGCCGCCGTCGTACGGGGCACCAAGCGCGCCCTCATCGTCGGCGACCTGCCCTTCGGGGCGTACCAGGAAGGGCCCGTCCAGGCCCTGCGCAACGCCACCCGGCTGGTCAAGGAGTCCGGCGTCGGGGCGGTCAAGCTGGAGGGCGGCGAGCGGTCGCTCCCCCAGACCGAGCTGCTCGTCTCGGCCGGCATCCCGGTCATGTCGCACCTCGGTCTGACCCCGCAGTCCGTGAACACCATGGGCTACCGGGTGCAGGGGCGCAGCGACGAGGCCGCCCACCGGCTGATCAGGGACGCCAAGGCTGCGCAGGACGCGGGGGCGTTCGCCGTCGTCCTGGAGCTCGTACCGGCCGAGGTCGCCGCCGAGATCACCCGCAGTCTGCACATCCCGACCGTCGGCATCGGCGCCGGTCCCGACACCGACGCCCAGGTGCTGGTCTACACCGACATGGTGGGGCTGACCGGCGGCAAGGTCCCGCGCTTCACCAAGCAGTACGCGAACATGCGCAAGGTGCTCGGTGACGCGGCGAAGGAGTTCGCGGACGAGGTCGTCGGCGGCACGTTCCCGCAGCCGGAGCACACCTTCCACTAAGGCCTTCCGGACGAGAGGCCCCAGGACATGACCGGTCCCCTCCGGGGGATCACTGGCCACTGCCCGCACAACGACAGCCCGCCGACTTCCCCCATCGGCGGGCTGTCGGCGTGTGCCGGCCGCTGCAGGCGTTCTGTAGGCGGCCCTGTCGGCAGAATGTCGGTGGGCTGTCGGTGGCGGCTGGTCCCATGGTGGACATGACGCGAATCGACAAGAACCCCAGGAGCGGCGGCAACGCCGTCGAGGTGCGGGGGCTGGTCAAGCACTACGGCTCGACCAAGGCTCTGGACGGCGTGGACCTCGATGTGCGCGAGGGCACCGTCCTCGGTGTGCTCGGCCCCAACGGCGCCGGCAAGACCACCCTCGTACGCTGCCTGTCCACACTGATCGTTCCCGATGCCGGACACGCCACCGTGGCGGGCTACGACGTGGTGAAGCAGCCGCGGCAGCTGCGCCGCATCATCGGCCTGACCGGCCAGTACGCCTCGGTCGACGAGAAGCTCTCCGGCTGGGAGAACCTCTACATGATCGGGCGGCTGCTCGACCTGCCGCGCAAGACCGCCCGGTCCCGGGCCGACGAGCTCCTGGAGCGGTTCTCGCTCACCGACGCGGCCAAGCGACCCGCGATGAACTACTCCGGCGGCATGCGGCGCCGGCTCGACCTGGCCGCCTCGATGATCGGCAGCCCGGCCGTGCTGTATCTGGACGAGCCGACGACGGGGCTCGACCCCCGGACCCGCAATGAGGTCTGGGACGAGGTGCAGCGGATGGTCGCGGAGGGGGCGACCGTGCTGCTCACCACCCAGTACATGGAAGAGGCCGAGCAGCTCGCCAATGAGCTCACCGTCATCGACAAGGGCAGGATCATCGCCAGCGGCGGGGTCGACGAGCTCAAGGCGAAGGTCGGCGGCCGTACCCTGCAGATCCGGCCCACGGACCCGGGCCAACTGCCCGCCATGGCCCGGGCGCTCGCCGAGGCCGGTCTCGACGGGGTGGCTGGTTCACAGGCCGTCCCGGACGAGGGCATGTTGTACGTGCCGATCCTCAGCGACGACCAACTGACCGCCGTTATCGGCCTGTTCGCCGGCCGCGGTCTCTCCATCGCGCACATCGCCACCGCGCTGCCCAGCCTGGACGAGGTGTTCCTCGCCATCACCGGCGAGAAGACCGCGCCGTCCGTGACCGACACGATCCCCGAGGAGGTCCCGGCATGAGCACGGCGACTCTGACACCCGACGCCCCGACCGGCTCCGCACCGGCAAAGGTCCTCCCCGACGAGGGCCGGATCGGGCTGCGCAGCAATCTGCGGCACATCGGCGCGCTGGTGCGGCGCAATCTGCTCCAGATCAAGCAGGACCCGGAGTCGATGTTCGACGCGCTCCTGATGCCGATCGTCTTCACACTGCTGTTCGTGTACGTCTTCGGCGGCTCCGTCGGCGCGAGCCTGGGCGGGGACCGGCAGACGTACATCAACTACGTGATCCCCGGGCTGATGGCGATGATGGGCATGAACATCGCCATGGCGGTCGGCACCGGTGTCAATGACGACTTCCGCAAGGGCGTCATGGACCGGTTCCGGACAATGCCGATCGCCCGTTCCTCCGTGCTCATCGCGAAGATCGTGGTCGAGCTCGGCCGGATGATGGTCGCCACGATGATCCTTCTGGGGATGGGCTTCCTGATCGGCATGCAGCTCAAGACCTCGGTGTTCGGTCTGCTCGCGGCTGTCGGTCTCTCGGCGGCGTTCGGCGTCGCCATCATGTGGATCTTCATGCTGCTGGGGCTGTCCCTGAAAACGGCCCAGGCGGTTCAGGGAATGGGGTTCCTGGTGATGATGCCCCTGCAGTTCGGTTCCTCGATCTTCGCGCCGCCGACGACGATGCCGGGCTGGCTCCGGTCGTTCACCGACTACAACCCGCTGTCCAATCTCGCGGACGCCGCGCGCGGGCTGATGCTCGGCGGTCCAGTGGCGCACTCGGTGTGGCTGACGCTCGGCTGGGCCGCAGCCATCACCCTGGTGACGGCGCCGCTCGCGGTCGCCAAGTTCCGCAAGAGGACCTGACGCGCCCGGTTCACTCCCGGTACGCGTCGACCAGGGCGACGGCCTCCTCCAGTGCGAGGCCGTCGCCCTCGGCGTACGCACAGTCGTACGCGGCCTCGCCGAGGACCGCCGAGGCCAGGGCCTTTGCCCGCGCCAGGTTGTCCCGCTCCACCGACGTCGGCACATGTCCGGCCGGCAACAGTCGCGAGCCCGCGCCCAGCAGCCGTGCGGCGAGCCCGGCCGCCCGTTCGTCGCCGAGTCCGGCCAGGGACCGGGCCACGGTGACGAGATGGATGACGGTCATCTGCGGCGCGACCATCTGCGAGAGCGGGTCACCGGACCGGGCCAGCGCCGTCCTGCCGCGGGCCAGCGCATCGGCGTACAGCCCCTCCTCGTTGTCCAGCCAGGCCATGCCTCCCAGCACGAAGCCTTCGAAGATGGCCATGGTCTCCGAGCGGAAGTGGTCAAGCAGGGTGAGCATATGCTCGCGGGCCTCGGCCGTCCGGCCGGAGCGGCCCAGCCACATGGCGAGAAAGAGCCGGGCTGTGGGCATCGTCTCGTGGCCCGCCTGTGGTCCCTGGGAGAGCACGTCCCGCAGGATCCGTTCGCCCTCCGCGCCGCGGTCGAGCTCGGTGAGCACTGAGGCGTAGCGGGTACGGAGCACCGCCACCTGGGACTGCGCGCCGAGCTTCTCGGCATAGCCGATCGCGGCCAGGAAGTCCTCGGCGGCGCGGGCGTATTCGCCGCACCGCTCGTTCGCCTCGCCCCGCGAGGAGAGTGATTCGGCGGCGCCCCAGTCGTCGCCGAGCCGGCTGAAGATCTCCAGGCTCTCGTCGGCGTCGATGCGCGCCTCGTCCGACCAACTGGGGCGGTTGGCCAGCATATTGGCACGCATCTGGAGCGCGGCGGCCAGTTCCCAGTCGTAGCCCAGCTCGCGGCAGGAGCGGACCGTCTCGTCCAGCAGCTCGCGCAGCTCGCCCATGTCCCCGGTGAGCATGACCGCGAAGAACCAGAGTGATGCCGGAGCGCGGCAGGTCTGCGGCTGGCCCGGGTGATACGTGTCGGCGATGACACGGAGCCGCGCCATGCTCGCCTCGTTGGTCCATTCGTCCATGGCGTGGTCCATGCTGACCAGCTGGACCAGCGCCACCTCGCGCCTGGCCTCCTCGAGCAGTTCCGGCGACATGGGCGGCGGCGCGTCGGTGCAGCGTTCGTGGATCGACGGTGCGGGGGTCGCGGGTGAGGTGAAGGGGTCGGGGCCCAGCGCGGCGGCGGCGTCCGCCCAGTGCAGGGCGTCCGCCCGCAGGTCGCGCATCTGCCAGTACCAGGAGAGCGAGAGCACCATGCAGAGCGCCTCCTGCTCGTCGCGGGCGGCGACGGCGTGGCGCAGCGCGGTGCGCAGATTCTCGTACTCACGCTGCAGGAGGTCGATGGCGGCCCGCTGTCCGGCACCTCGGAGTTCGGGGTCGGTGGTACGGGCCAGTTCCCGGAAGTGCACCAGGTGGTGCCGCTCGACGGTGGCCCGCTCCCCGGCCTCGTCGAGCCGCTCGGCGGCGTACTCGCCGACGGTCTCCAGTAACCGGTAGCGCATTTCGCCGTCGTCGGCGGGTGCGGCGACAACGAGGGACTTGTCGACGAGTGAGCCGAGCAGTCCGGCGACCTCGCGCGCGTCCTGCGGCCCGTCCGCGCAGACCGCTTCGGCCGCGACGAGCGTGCAGCCGCCCGCGAAGACCGACAGCCTGCGCAGGACGGCGCGTTCGGACGGGTCGAGAAGATCCCAGGACCAGTCGACGACGGCACGCAGCGTCTGCTGGCGCGGCAGCACGGTACGGGCCCCGCTGGTCAGCAGGCGGAACCGGTCGTCGAGCCGGTCGGCGATCTGGCGCGGGCTGAGCATGCGCAGCCGGGCGGCGGCGAGTTCGATGGCGAGCGGCAGTCCGTCGAGCCGGCGGCAGATCTCGGCGGCGGCCGCCGCGGTCTCCTCGTCCACGTCGGTCCGGAACCCCGGCTTCGCGGCGGCGCCGCGATCGGCGAGCAGGCGCAGCGCCATCGGGTCGGGCAGCGGGCCGACGGGGCGGACGAACTCGCCGGGTACGCCGAGGGGTTCGCGGCTGGTAGCCAGGACGGTGAGGTCCGGGCAGTGGGCGAGCAGATGGTCGGCGAGCGCGGCGGCGGCCTCGACGACGTGCTCGCAGTTGTCGAGGAGGAGGAGCATGCGGCGCCGGGAACAGTGCTCGGTGAGCCGGACGAGCGGGTCGCCCGCGCCGCGCTCGGCGGCCCGGAGCTCTTCGGCACCGGCGCCGCGCAGCACGGTCTCGCGGGCACCGAGCGCGGTCAGTACGGCTTCGGGCACGGTTTCCGGGTCGTCGACGGGGGCTAGTTCGGCCAGCCAGACACCGTCCGGCCAGGCGCGCGCGACGGATTCGGCCGCCTCCTGGGAGAGCCGGGTCTTGCCCGCGCCGCCGGGCCCGAGAAGGGTGACGAGCCGGGCCTGCGCGAGGTCGTCACGGATGGCGTCGATGTCGTCCTCGCGCCCGACGAAGCTGGTGAGCCTGGCGCGCAGGTTGCCGTGGGCGTGGTGGGTGTGGGTGCGGGCCGGTTGCGCAGGCGCCCGGCCCGGAGCAGGCGTCCGGTCCGTGCCGTGGGCCGGCTCCTGTCCCGGCGGTCTGCGCACCGGCTCCTGATGGAGCAACTCCGCGTGCAGTGCGCGCAGTTCGGGGCCCGGGTCGGCGCCGAGGCGGTCGGCGAGCACGGTGCGCACCTCCTCGTACGCCGCCAGCGCCTGCGCCGTACGTCCGGTGTCCCGCAGCGCCCGCAGCCGCAGCGCCTGAAGGGGTTCGTCCATCGGGTGGTCCGCGCAGAGCGCGACCAGGTCGGGCAGGACCTCATCGGCCCGGCCCAGCGCCAGCGCCGCGGTCAGCCTGGCGCGGCGGGCGTCCAGGCGGCGGGCCGTCCAGCGGGCGGCGACGGCGCCCCGGTCCGGCAGATCGGCGAGAACCGGTCCGCGCCAAAGGGCGAGGGCGTCGTCGAGGACCGCCACGGCCTTCGCCGGATCGCCCTCCTCCAGTGCTCGCGTACCGTCCCCGGCGAGCCGCCCGAAGCGGTGCAGGTCGACCGCGTCCGGGTCGGCGGCGAGCCGGTAGCCGCTCTCCGCCGAGGTGATCGCCTCATGGCCGAGGGCGCGGCGGAGCCTGCCGACGAGCGCCTGCAGGGCACCGACCGCGTCGGCGGGCGGATCGCCGTCCCACACCTCGTCGACGAGCACGGTGGCCGGGACGGTACGGCCGGGGCGCAGCGCGAGAACGGTCAGCAGGGCGCGCAGCCGCGCCCCACCGATGACGACGGCCGTGCCGTCGTCACGGAGTGCCTGTGTGGTGCCGAGGATGCTGTAGCGCACGCGCCTATTCTCCTTGACTGCTCCCCTGTCCGAAGAGAGGTCTCGCTCCGTGGTGCGCGCGGTCCATGTGGTGCGCGCGGTCCATGTGGTGCGCGCCCTGCTTGCCGTGTCCCCGCCCTGTCCGGAACCACCGCGTCGGCGCGAGACGTTTCCTCCGTGCCACCGGTACGGTCGGGGCTCGCGCCTGCCCTGACGCACTCCCCGCACCCAGCCACCTGGAGTCCGCTGATGACCACTGCAGCAGCCCGGAGCGACCGGCGGATCAGCCCGGTCTTTCTCGGGATCGTCGCCGTCATGGCGGTATCGGGCTGGGCGGTGTGGACGGACTTCGGGTCTACCCCGGGGCTCGCGGTCTTCCTCTTCGTCACGGCGGCGTGGGTCGTCTCGCTCTGTCTGCACGAGTACGCGCACGCCCGCACCGCACTGCACAGCGGGGACATCTCGATCGGGGAGAAGGGCTATCTCACCCTCAACCCGCTCGCCTACACGCATGCGCTGCTGAGCATCGTCCTGCCGGTGCTGTTCGTGATCATGGGTGGATTCGGTCTGCCCGGTGGCGCGGTCTTCATCGAGCGGGGCCGGATCAGCGGCCGCTGGAAGCACAGCCTGATTTCCGCGGCGGGCCCGCTGATGAACGTACTGTTCGCGCTCGTCTGCACGGCACCGTTCTGGCTGCACGCCCTGGACGGGGTCCCGAGGGAGTTCCGGTACGCGCTGGCGTTCCTGGCACTGCTTCAGGTCACCGCGGCGATCCTGAACTTCCTGCCGGTCCCCGGCCTGGACGGGTACGGGGTGATCGAGCCCTGGTTGTCGTACCGGATTCGCCGTCAGGTCGAGCCGTTCGCACAGTTCGGACTGATCGCGGTCTTCGGCGTGCTGTGGATCCCGGAGATCAACCACGTGTTCTTCGACGCGATCCACAGCCTGCTGCAGTCACTGGGCGTGAGTGAATTCAGGACGTACTGCGGACGCGATGCCTACCAGTTCTGGAGCACGGCGAATCCGGCCTGCGCCGTCGACAGGCCCTGAGGGCTGTCCCCCGAGGACAGCCCTCAGCCCGCGGCCCCGGCGCGCTGCCTGCGCAGGTAGTACCACGCCATGTTGGACGAGAGCCCGGCCAGCAGCACCCAGACGATCCCGAGCCAGCTGCCCTGGACGAAGGAGGCCACGGCCGCACCGACGGCGAGGACGCAGACAGCGAGGGCGTAGAGAGCGAGGCGGGGCATGGGGGCAGCTCCTGTCCGGGGCGGTGCACGGTCCCGTCCAGTGTCCCTCATGCCCCGTTCCGCTCTCCGCAGGGTGCGTCCGTGGGCGTCCGCCGGCTCAGACGTCGGTGGTACGCAGGCCTGCGTGCGCCTTGTAGCGGCGGTTGACCGAGATCAGGTTGGCGACGAGCGATTCGACCTGGTGGGCGCCCCGCAGCCGGCCCGCGAAGATGCCGCGCATGCCGGGGATCCGGCCGGCCAGCGCCTGGACGAGGTCGGTGTCGGCGCGGGCGTCGCCCAGCACCAGCACATCGGTGTCGATCTCCTCGATCGCCTCGTCCTGGAGCAGTACCGCCGAGAGGTGGTGGAAGGCGGCGGTGACCCGGGAATCGGGCAGCAGGGCGGCGGCCTGCTCGGCGGCGCTGCCCTCCTCGGGCTTCAGGGCGTACGCGCCCTGCTTGTCGAAGCCGAGCGGGTTGACACAGTCGATGACGAGCTTCCCGGCGAGCTCCTCGCGCAGCGACTCCAGGGTCTTGGCGTGGCCGTCCCACGGCACGGCGACGATCACGACGTCGCTGCGCCGGGCGCAGTCGGCGTTGTCCGCGCCCTCGATGCCGAGGCCCAGCTCGCCGGCGGCGGCCTGGGCGCGGTCGGTGACGCGCGAGCCGATGATCACCTTCTGCCCGGCGCGGGCGAACCGGTAGGCGAGACCGCGGCCCTGCGGACCGGTGCCGCCGAGCACCCCGACGGTCAGCCCGGATACGTCGGGAAGGTCCCAGGGGTCCTTGGCGGGGGGCTTGGGCGCGCTGCCACTGTCGTTCGTAGTCATGGCGCCGACATTACTGCCCGCCCTGGAAGGGAAGGCCAGGTCGATCTCCTGCGACATCCGTCACTCAGAGGAGCTCGGGCCCCGTTCGGCTGGTTCGGTGGCGTTCGCCGGTGCCGGGGACGGGCTCTGCGGCATGATGCCGGGCCATGGATGCCGTACGCGTCGCCCTGCTCCGAGAAGTGCTCGCCGGGACCGAGTGGCCCGCGGCGGCCCGGCGCTTCGCGGGCACGCTGCGCTCGTCCGTCGCTGCGCACGGCGGCGGGCTGCTGCTGGTGGGGACGGCGGCGTACGAGCCGTGGCACGTGGCGGCCCATCTCGTCGACGAGTCCACCTGGTCCGGGCTGCCGGAGCTGACTCCCACGCTTGTGCGGCACCGGGTGGGACCGGGCGATCCGGCGCATCTGGCCGTCGGTCTGGGCCGGATCGAGGCGGCCGGGCGGGGTGAGACGCTGCTCCTGGTGGCCCCGGAGCGGCCCGGGGCCGGGCTGCTGGAGCGGGTGCACGATGCGCGCCGGGCCGGGGCGACGGTGCTGTCGCTGGACGACGGTGACCCGGAGGTGGGCGGGCTGGCCCATGAGACGCTCGCGGTGACCGGCACCGACGATGTGGACCTGGACACCGTGCAGCATCTGGTGAGCGCGGCGGCCGGCGAGAACAGCGCCCCGGCGCCGCGCGGTCGGCGCGGCTTCCGGGACCGGCTGTCCCGGCTCGCCGACCAGCTGACCGCGCCACCGCCACCGAGGTGGTGAAGGGCCGCGCACCGCGGCCAAAACCGGTTGCAGGCGGCACATACGGCACCGGATCATGACCCCTCGTGACCTCCGCCCTGCCCGCCCGGCTCTCCGCCTTGCTGCCCGACCTCTCGCCCTGGCGGTCCTCGGCCGACTTCCGGCTGCTGTGGGTCCAGGGCCTGATCACCTACTTCGGCAGCTTCATGGCGCTGATCGCGCTGCCGCTCCAGATCAAGGAGCTCACCGGTTCGCCGCTCGCCGTCGGCGCGATGGGTGCGGTCGAGCTGGTGCCGCTGGTCGTCTTCGGTCTGTACGGCGGGGCACTCGCCGACTCCGCGGACCGCCGCAAGGTGATCCTGGGCACCGAGGCGGGGCTGGGGCTGCTCGCCGTCGTCCTGCTGGCGAATGCCGCGCTGCCCGATCCCGCGCTCTGGCCGCTCTATCTCGTCGCGGGCGGTGTCTCCGCGCTCGCCGGGCTGCAGCGGCCCGCGCTGGACTCGCTGATGGCCAGGATCGTGCCGCACGACCAGCTCACCGCGGCCGCCGCGCTGAACTCGCTGCGCTGGCAGTTCGGCGCGATCACGGGGCCGGCGGTGGCCGGTCTGGTGGTGGCCTATGCCGGGCACGCCACGGCGTACGCGGTCACGGTGGTCACGTTCGCCGTCTCCGTGCTGCTGTGTCTGCGGCTGGCGCCCGCACCGCCCGCCGAACACGCGCGGAAGCCGTCGCTGCGCGGGATCGCGGAGGGCGCGCGGTACGCGTGGAGCCGGCCGGTGCTGCTGGGGACGTACGCGATCGATCTGGCCGCGATGTTCTTCGCCTTCCCGAACACGATCTTCCCGTTCCTCGCGGACGAGCTGCACGCCGAGTGGTCGCTGGGGCTGATGTACGCGGCGGGGTCGGTCGGGTCCCTGGTGCTGGGGCTGACGAGCGGCTGGACCTCACGGGTGCGACGGCACGGACTGTTCGTGGTCTTCGGTGCGGCCGCCTGGGGGCTGGCGATCGCCGCGGCGGGATGGTTCAGCAATGTGTGGCTGGTGCTGGGCTGCCTGGCGGCGGCGGGCGCGGGCGACATGCTCAGCGGGCTCGGCCGCTCCACGATTTGGAACCAGACCATCCCGGAGGAGTTGCGCGGGCGGCTGGCGGGCATCGAGGTGCTGTCGTACAGCGTCGGGCCGCAGCTGGGTCAGGTGCGGGCGGGCGCCATGGCGGGCTGGACGGGCACCCGCTCGGCGATCTGGTCGGGCGGGGTGGCGTGCGTGGCCTCGGTCGCGCTGCTGGCGGCGGCGCTGCCGAAGCTGCTCACGTACGACTCCGGGACGGACGAGGACGCCGAACGGCGGCGGCAGGCGAGAGCGTCCGGTCACCCGGCGTCCGGACAGTCAAGCCCCTCCGGCGCGTGAGAAACGCCGTCCGGGGCGGAGCCCCGGGGCCGGGCCTACGCGTCGGGCTCCGGAGGCTCGGAGCGGTCGTGCCATTTGGGGTCGTTCTCCCACTCCAGGTTCCGCTCCTGCGCCGTCTCCATGGCGTGCCGGGCCTCCTCGGGCGTGGTGTACGGCCCGAACCGGTCCTTCGCCGGGCACTCCGGGCCCTCCTCGACCTTCTTGTGCTCCAGGCAGTAGTACCACTCGCCCGGCTTGCCGACCGTGCGCTTCTTGAACAGGGCCATCATCGACTCCTTTCCTCGGGGCCATGCTGCCCCAAGCGCGCTGGTTAGACTCGCTGATATGTCTGGCCAGTCGCTCCTCGTACCAGGGGAGATCACTCCCATCCGTTCCGTACCCGGAAACATCCGGCGCCCCGAGTACGTGGGCAAGCCCGCTCCCACGCCGTACACCGGCCCGGAGGTCCAGGACGCCGACACCGTCGAGCGCATGCGCATCGCGGGCCGGATCGCCGCACAGGCGATGGCGGAGGCCGCGAAGCACATCGCCCCGGGCGTGACGACGGACGAACTCGACCGGGTCGCCCACGAGTTCATGTGCGATCACGGCGCCTATCCGTCGACGCTCGGCTATCGCGGCTTCCCCAAGTCGCTCTGCTCGTCGCTCAACGAAGTCATCTGCCACGGCATCCCGGACTCCACGGTGCTGCGCGACGGCGACATCGTGAACCTCGACGTCACCGCGTACATCAACGGTGTGCACGGCGACAACAACGCCACCTATCTCTGCGGCGATGTGGACGACGAGTCCCGGCTGCTCGTGGAGCGCACCGAGGAATCCCTGAACCGCGCCATCAAGGCGGTCCGCCCCGGGCGCCAGATCAATGTGATCGGGCGGGTCATCGAGTCGTACGCCAAGCGCTTCGGGTACGGCGTGGTCCGGGACTTCACCGGGCACGGGATCAATTCCTCGTTCCACTCCGGCCTGATCATTCCGCACTACGACAGCCCGCACGCGACCACCGTGATGCAGCCCGGCATGACCTTCACCATCGAGCCGATGCTGACGCTCGGGACGCACCAGTACGACATGTGGGACGACGGCTGGACCGTGGTGACGAAGGACCGCAAGCGCACCGCCCAGTTCGAGCACACACTGGTGGTGACGGAGACGGGCGCGGAGATCCTCACCCTTCCGTAGCCCCCGTACGCGATCTTTCCCACCGGTCAGCGGTGTTCCGGGAGCCGGGAGAGGCCTTCCCGCCCAGCCCGCGGCGACCCGGAGGTCTGCGCTCCGCCGGACGCTCAGCCGCGGGTGGACAGCAGGACGCGGCCCCCGATCTCCACCGTGCCGTCCGGTGCGGGTGCGGTGAGGATCTGGGAGCCGCACCCCTGGGTGATGTTGAGGGCGCGGCCCAGCTGCGCGCTGAGCAGCAACGCCGCGGCGCCCGTCGCTTCGTCCTCCACGATCCTTTCGTCGCGCCGCGGGAACGCCCGCGCCCTGACCCGCCCCGCCGCCTCGTCCTCCCACGCCCAGACGTAGAGCCAGCCCTCCCCGGGCGGCGGTCCGGTCAGTGCCTCGACCTCGGCGACGGATGCGTAGCGCTCCAGCGTGCGCGGCGGCGCCCACTCGGGGCGTGCGGTGATCCAGGTGAACTCACCGTCCTGGCGGGCGAAGATCTCCCCGACCGGCAGTTCCAGAATCTCCAGATCGAGCAGCCAGGCGGTACCGACGAGCGGATGCCCGGCAAAGGGCAGCCGGAGTCCCGGCGTGTAGATGTCGATGCGCCCCCGCTCGGGGTCGTCGACGAACACGGTCTCGCTGAAACCGAGTTGTCCGGCGAGCAACTGCCGGGACGCCTCGTCGGGGTACGCGCTCCCGTCGCGTACGACCCCGAGGGCGTTGCCGTGCCGGCCGTCGGGGCCGCAGAACACCCGCAGTACGTCGATGCCCGCGGGTACGTCGAAGTCATTCACGTGCGCATTCAAGCACCGCGCGGGCGCCGACCACCGCCCTCGACCTGCACGCCGAGAAGAAACCCGGCTACTTGACCATCCCTTGGGTCACCCATGGGTCGCCCGTGATCACCTCGTTCCCCCGCACCCCAAGTGAGAGCTGAATCACTGCACGAGTGGGCATCAGTCAGGCAAGCCTAGGTTAAGTTAGGTTCGCCTCACCTGTCCTGCCTTTGTCCCGTTCGAGTCCTTTCTCTCTTCAGCCTGTGTGGAGCCCGTATGCGAGCCGTTCGTCTCTCCGTAGTCACCGCTGCCGCCACCGTGGCAGCCCTGACCGCCGTCACGGGCTGCGCCGAGAAGAGTGACGGCAAGGGCGAGGGCGCTCTGAGCGTCGTCGCGAAGGACGACTCCTGCACGGTGTCCAAGAAGAAGCTCCCGGCCGGCCACGTCGAACTGGCCGTCGAGAACAAGGGCTCCAAGGTCACCGAGGTCTACCTGCTCTTCCCGGATGCCCGCATCGCCGCCGAGCGCGAGAACATCGGCCCCGGCACCAAGGCCACCATCACGGCCGAGGTCAAGGCCGGCTCCTACGACATCGTCTGCAAGCCCGGCATGAAGGGCGCCGGCTACCGGCAGAGGATAGAGGTCACCGGCGGCACCGGGGCCAAGCGCAGCCCCGAGATGGACAAGGCTGTCACCGAGTTCCGCACCTATGTGCAGGCGCAGGCCGACGAGACCCTGCCGAAGGCCAAGGTCTTCACGGACGCCGTCGCCGCCGGTGACATCGAGGCCGCGAAGAAGGCGTACGCCGAGTCCCGCATCGGCTGGGAACGCACCGAGCCGGTCGCCGAGTCCTTCGGTGACATCGACCCGAAGGTCGACCTCCGCGAGGACGGCCTGGAGGCCGGCCAGAAGTGGACCGGCTGGCACCGGCTGGAAAAGGCGCTGTGGCACGACAAGAAGCTCGGCGCCGAGGAGAAGGCTCTCGCCCCGGTCCTCTACAAGGACCTGCTCGACTGGCAGAAGCGGGTCGGCACGGCGGAGATCACCCCGACCTCGATGGCCAACGGCGCCAAGGAACTCCTCGACGAGGTAGCCACCGGCAAGGTCACCGGTGAGGAGGAGCGCTACAGCCACACCGACCTGATCGACTTCAAGGGCAACGTCGAAGGTGCGCAGAAGTCGTACGAGCTGCTGAAGCCGATCGCGTCGAAGAACGACCCGGCGCTGACCGCCTCCCTGGACAAGCAGTTCGCGTCGTTGAACACACTGCTGGACAAGTACCGCGCGGACAAGACCTCCTACGAGTTCACCTCGTACGAGAAGGTCGGCAAGGCGGACCGCAAGGAACTGTCGGACGCCGTCAACGCCCTGGCCGAGCCGCTGTCGCAGCTCGCTGCCGCGGTGACGAAGTAACGAGCGGGGAGGTTTCGCACATGTCCGAGGAGACGCAGAACACCGTCGACGGCGAAGAGGCCGCTGCCGCGGCCGGTGGACGTGCCCCGTCCCGCCGCGCCCTGCTCGGCTGGGGCGGTGCCGGGCTGGCGCTCGGCGCGGTCGCGGCCGGTGGCGCGGTCGCCGCGGTGCGCCCGAAGAGCGATACCGTGCCGACCGCGGACAGCGGCGCCGCGGTGCCGTTCCACGGTGTGCACCAGGCCGGTATCGCCACCGCCGTCCAGGACAGGCTGCACTTCGCCGCGTTCGACGTGACGACGAAGGACCGGGCCGAGCTGATCGCGCTGCTCAAGGAGTGGACGCGGGCGGCCGAGCGGATGACGGCCGGTCATGCGGTCGGCGACGGCGCATACGGTGGCCTCGCCGAAGCCCCGCCGGACGACACGGGCGAGGCGCTGGGGCTCAAGCCGTCCCGGCTCACCCTCACCATCGGCTTCGGTCCCTCGCTGTTCGCCAAGGGACGGTTCGGTCTTGAGGACCGGCGCCCGGAGGCGCTCGTCGATCTGCCGACGTTCCCCCGCGACAACCTCGAGACGGCCCGCAGCGGCGGCGACCTGTGCATCCAGGCGTGTGCGGACGACCCGCAGGTCGCGGTGCACGCCATCCGCAACCTCGCCAGGATCGGCATGGGCCGCACCGCGATCCGCTGGTCGCAGCTGGGCTTCGGCAAGACATCCTCGACGACGCCCGACGCCCAGACCCCGCGCAACATGATGGGCTTCAAGGACGGCACCCGGAACATATCCGGCACCGACACCGCGGCCCTGGACAAGCACGTGTGGGTCGGCGAGAAGGACAACGCGGGCTGGATGACCGGGGGTTCGTACCTGGTGGCCCGGCGCATCCGCATGCACATCGAGACCTGGGACCGGACCGGGCTCCAGGAGCAGGAGGACGTCTTCGGCCGGGACAAGGGCGAGGGTGCCCCGGTGGGCAAGGCGAAGGAACGCGACGAGCCGTTCCTCAAGGCGATGCTGCCGACCGCCCATGTGCGGCTCGCCCACCCGGACAGCAACGACGGTGCGACGATCCTGCGCCGCGGCTACTCCTTCACGGACGGTACGGACGGTCTGGGCCGGCTCGACGCCGGGCTGTTCTTCCTCGCCTACCAGCGCGATGTCCGTAAGGCGTTCATTCCGCTGCAGCGCCGCCTCGCGGCACACGACGCACTCAACGAGTACATCCAGCACGTGGGTTCGGCGCACTTCGCCGTCCCGCCGGGCGTCCGCGACAAGGACGACTGGTGGGGCCGGGCGCTGTTCTCGTAACGGGACTCGAAGCGGACATAAGGAGAACCGAAACGTGTTCAGCAACTTCCTGATCGGCCTGCGCGAAGGCCTTGAGGCGAGCCTGGTCGTCTGTATCCTCATCGCCTATCTGGTGAAGACCGGCAACAAGAGCAAACTGCTGCCGATCTGGGTCGGTGTCGGCATCGCGGTCGTCGTCAGCCTGGCGTTCGGCGCCGGTCTCGAATTCGGCTCGCAGGAGATGACGTTCAAGGCGCAGGAGGCGCTCGGCGGTTCACTGTCGGTCATCTCCGTGGGTCTGGTCACCTGGATGGTGTTCTGGATGCGGCGCACCGCGCGGCATCTGAAGAAGGAGCTGCACGGCAAGCTGGACGCGGCGCTCGCGATGGGCACCGGGGCGCTGGTCGCGACGGCGCTGCTCGCGGTCGGCCGGGAGGGGCTCGAGACCTCGTTGTTCGTCTGGCGCGCCGTGCACGCCGCGGGCGACGGCTGGCATCCGGTGATCGGCGCGTTCCTCGGGCTCGCCGCCGCCGTGGTGCTGGGCTGGCTGTTCTACCGAGGTGCGCTGAAGATCAACCTGGCGAAGTTCTTCACCTGGACCGGCGGCATGCTGGTGGTCGTCGCGGCGGGTGTGCTCGCGTACGGCGTCCACGACCTGCAGGAGGCCGAGTTCCTGGGCGGTATCCACAACCAGGCGTTCGACATCAGCGCCACGATTCCGCCGGACAGCTGGTACGGCACGCTGCTGAAGGGCACCTTCAACTTCCAGCCCGACCCGACCGTTCTTCAAGTCACGGTGTGGGCGCTGTATCTGATCCCCACGCTCGCACTGTTCCTGGCCCCGGTAGGGTTCGGACGGTCAGTGGGGGCGACGGATCAGAAGGCGCAGAAAGCAACGGATGAGAAGCCTGAGGCCGATTCGGCTGGCGACGGGGCTCGCGGCAGCGACAGTGCTGAGCATGACGGCGAGCGGGTGCATGACGGTGCACGGCGAGCTGGAAGTCGTACCGGCGGCGACGAAGTCTGAGGCCGCGAAGGCCCTCGCGGACTTCACCGCCGCGTACAACGCGGCGGACAAGGCCTACGATCCCGCGCTCGACGCGGACCGGGTGACCGGTTCGCTCGGCGCGATCAACCAGGCCGGCCTGAAGGCGCGGCAGAAGAACTACCCCGGCGGCAATGCCAACCACAGGCCGCTGGAGCTGACCGACGCCACCTACGTCATCCCGAAGAAGGCAGACTGGCCGCGCTGGTTCGTCGCGGACACCGATTCCAACCGCGACCAGGACAGCGGGAAGCAGGACACCCGCTGGCTGATCGTCTTCCTGCGGTCCGGGCCCGACGCCGGGTGGCGGGCCGCCTATCTGTCGGTCGTGGCGCCCGCCGCGGTGCCCGCCTTCGCGAAGGACAGCGACGGGCGGGCCCGGCCGGTGGCCACGGACAGCAGTGAACTCTCCGTGGCGCCCAAGGACTTGAGCACCCAGTACACGGAGTATCTGCAGAAGGGCACGCCGGACGTGTTCGCCCCCGGCGTCGCCACCTCGGGCTGGCGGGACGCGCGCAGGACCACCCGCCAGGCGGGCTTCTCGTACCAGTACATCGACCAGCCGCTGGACAGCGGTGCGTTCGGTCCGCTCGGCCTCGAAACCGAGGACGGCGGGGCGCTGGTCTTCTTCAGCAGCAAGCACTTCGAACAGCAGACCGCGGCGAAGGGGCTGCGTCCGCCGGTCAACGCGGATGTGCAGGCGCTGCTGACCGGTGAGGTGAAGACCACCCTCACCAAGGAGCGCGTCTCCAGCCAGCTGGTGTACGTCCCGAAGAAGGGCGCCACGAACGGCGCCAAGGTGATCATGCTGAACCGACTGCCGGGGCTCACGGCGGCGAAGGGCTCGTGACGCCGTAACGCTGTGGGCCCGGGAGCCGGGCCCCGCGATCCGGTGGCCGTGAGCCGGGAAACAAGGGCGCAGGGCTCGTCAGGCCCCGCGCTCCGGCTTCAGCGGCTGAGCGGCCAGGCCACCGACCCGTGGTCGAAATCGCTCTGGTCCGCCGCATCGGCGTACTGCGCGCAGGCGTCGGTGAGCGTCTCCAGCAGCGTCAGCGGGTCCGGCAGCGGGTTCTCCGGCCCGCGGACCCAGTGCACGTCCAGCTCACCGGGGAGCAGGGCGGGCGGCAGGAGCACGTAGCTGCCGCGGCAGTGCCAGCGCAGTCCCGGATGCTCGTCCATGGTCTCGGGGTGGCAGTCCAGCTCGCAGGGCCACCACTCGTCCTCGTCCTCGGGGGTGCCGCGGGTGGCGGTGAAGAAGAGCATCCGGTCCTCGCCGGACACGGCCACCGGGCCGACGTCGATACCCGCGGCAATGAGCCGCTCCAGTGCCTGGCTGCCCGCGGTCAACGGCACGTCGAGGACGTCATGGATCATGCCGGTCGCGGTGATGAAGTTGGCCTGCGGCTGACTGCGGGCCCAGCGCTCGATCTGGGCACGGTCGGTGGTGGACTGCGTCTGCCAGGCGAAGGAGACGGGGTGCCTGGCGGGAGTGGGACAGCCGATGCGTTCGCACGAACATCGGTAGCCGATCGGGTGGGCGGCGGGCGCGATCGGCATTCCGGCCTCGGCGACGGCCAGGAGCAGCGCCTCCCGGGCGGTGTCGTCGACCGCGCGCTGCTGCGGTTTGGGTCGCCGGCGCAGCCATTGGGAAAACTTGCTCTCTGTGCCGCGAGAACGGCCGAAATCGGCGCCCATCTATCCCCTTACCTCAGCGTTGCCCCTGCCCCTATGGTCCCACCATCCTGCGCCCCGGGTGGCCAGAGTCCTGAAGCGGGGGCGTCGATCGATGCCCTGAGCAGGGATCTTTGTGATCTTTTGTCCGGGAATGACAGGCGTGGCCGTGGTCGGCTCGGTGTGACTGTGTCGCGCGACGTGACTCAGCGGGCGGCCAGACCGTGCAGGGCGTAGTCGACGAGCGCGTCCGCGTACGCGTGGGTGAGCGGCCGGGTCCGCAGCAGCCAGCGGTGGGTGAGCGGGGCGACGAGGAGCTCGAGGGCGATCCTCGGGTCGATCTCGGCGCGTACGTCGCCCGCCTCCTGGGCGGCGCGCAGCCTGGTGACGTAGAGCTGCAGCTGCGGTTCGAGCAGCTTCTCGACAAATTCGGCGCCGAGCGCGGCGTCGACGATCCCCTCGGCGGCCAGCGCCCTGGTGGGTGCCTCGGTCACCGGATCGTTCAGCTCGTCGACGGTGGCCCGCAGGACGGTCCTCAGGTCGGCCGCCAGGTCGCCGGTGTCCGGGATGGCGTACCCTGCCGCTCCGGCCTGCTCGGCGGCCCGGTTGCCGAGGTCGACAAAGGCCTCCAGCAGGACGGCGGCCTTGGAGGGCCACCAGCGGTAGATCGTCTGCTTTCCGACACCGGCGCGGGCGGCGATGGCCTCGATCGTCGTCCTCGGGTAGCCGACCTCGCCGACGAGGCCGAGTGCCGCGTCGTAGATCGCCCGGCGGGAGCGCTCGCTGCGGCGGCCTGGGTCGGGCGGCCGGTTTTCTGCCATGCCCGTCACGGTAGCAGCGGAGCGAGGCGAGACGTATCGTCTCCGTATCTCTCCATAGACGTCACGGAGCATCCCGCAGAACCACCCGATCGGTTCACTGCGCGGTAGCTCCGAACGGCGCACCATGAGCTCACGCACAGACCCGTGCGAGCCCCGGCACCCTGCAGGCAACCCCTGCC
This sequence comes from Streptomyces sp. NPDC048411, assembly GCF_040704695.1. Classification (NCBI taxonomy): domain Bacteria; kingdom Bacillati; phylum Actinomycetota; class Actinomycetes; order Kitasatosporales; family Streptomycetaceae; genus Streptomyces; species Streptomyces sp. NPDC048411. The sequence continues at coordinate 1,026 of NZ_JBEZKL010000008.1, read as the reverse complement.
GTCCGTGAGGAGCCCTCATTGCCTCGTGAAGCCACACCCTCCTCGCTTCGTGAAGCCGCCGTCCCCTTGCCTCGCGAAGCCACCGCTCCGGCGCCCCGTACAGCCACGCCGCGCCGCTACCTGATGTGCGCCCCGGCCCACTTCAAGGTCACCTACTCCATCAACCCGTGGATGGACCCGACCAAGCCGGTCGATCTGCCGCTGGCGCAGGCCCAGTGGGAGGACCTGCGCGACCGCTACCGTGCGCTCGGCCACACCGTCGAGCTGCTCACCCCGCGCCCCGAGCTCCCCGACATGGTCTTCGCCGCGAATGGCGCCACCGTCGTCGACGGGCGGGTGCTGGGCGCCCGGTTCGCCTACCAGGAGCGGTACGCGGAGGCGGAGGCGCACCGGGACTGGTTCCGGGACCGCGGCTTCACCGAGATCCGTGAGCCGGACCATGTCAACGAGGGCGAGGGCGACTTCGCGGTCACCTCCTCGTACCTCCTGGCCGGGCGCGGCTTCCGGTCCAGTCCGCTCTCGCACAACGAGGCACAGGAGTTCTTCGGCCGGCCGGTGATCGGCCTCGATCTGGTGGACCCGCGCTACTACCACCTGGACACGGCCCTCTGCGTGCTCGACGAGGCGGGCGACGAGATCATGTACTACCCGGGCGCGTTCTCGCCGGGCAGCCGGTCGGTGCTGCGGCGGCTTTTCCCCGACGCACTGATCGCCGAGGAGGCGGACGCCGCCGCGTTCGGCCTGAACTCCGTCAGCGACGGGCTCCACGTGCTGGTGCCGCAGGGCGCCGCGGGCCTCTTCGACCCGCTTCGGGTGCGCGGCTTCGAACCGGTCCCGATGGACCTGAGCGAGCTGCTCAAGGGCGGCGGCAGCGTGAAGTGCTGCACCCAGGAGCTGCGGAGCCGGCAGGACTAGTGCGTGTTTCGAAAGGAGCGTCGTCCGCCCGTAGGGCGGGCCTGGCGGCGTCTGGTGCGTGCGATCGCAAGGCGGAGGGTCGCCCCGATACTGGGCGTATCGGGGCGAGCC
>NZ_JBEZKL010000007.1:0-115497 GCF_040704695.1 Streptomyces sp. NPDC048411 | reverse complement strand
TGCCAGGCGGCGCCTGGCACGCACACTCGCCGCGTTGTCGGGCTCGCCCCGATACGCCCAGTATCGGGGCGACCCTCCGCCTTGCGATCGCACGCACCAGACGCCACCAGGCCCGCCCTACGGGCGGACGACGCTCCTTTCGAAACACGCACTAGTGCCGTGGCCGGCGGGCGCTCTCAGGCCCGCTCCGCACCGGCCAGCCGCGACCGGCGTCGCCCGTAGCAGGCGTACACCGCCGCGCCGACCAGCAGGAAGAGCGCGAACTGCACCCAGGTCGCCCAGCCCGTCCCGTACATCAGGTAGAGGCAGAAGCCGACGCCCAGGATCGGGCTGGCCGGATAGAGCGGCACCCGGAAGGAACGCTTCAACCCGGGGTGGCTGCGGCGCAGCGCGATCACCGCGACATTGACCGCCACCATGGTGGCGAGCGTGCCGATGGTGGTCAGGTTCACCACCGCGCCGAGGGACGCGAAGGCCGCCGGAACGGCAAAGACGACGGCGACGATCCAGGTGTTGGCGACGGGCGTCGCGGTCCGCGGCGAGACACGTTCGAAAACCCGCGGGACCAGGCCGTCGCGGGACATCGACATCAGGATGCGGGTCTGCCCGTACATCACCGCGAGCACGACAGACGCGATGGCGACGACCGCACCGAAGGCCACGATGCCGCCGCCGACGGTCGAGTCGGTGACCTGGTCGACGATCAGCGAGAGCGCGGCCGGTTTGTTGGAGACGGCGTCCGCGCCGAGTGCCCCGATGGCGGTCAGGGCGACCGCGCAGTAGAGCAGGGTGGCGACGCCGATGCAGATCATGATCGCGATCGGGATGTTCCGGCGGGGGTTCTTGACCTCTTCGCCGGCAGTGGTGATGGCGTCGAAGCCGATGTACGAGAAGAACGCCAGCGAGGCGCCGGAGGTGATCCCGGCTACGCCGTGGGTGGCGAACGGCGAGAGGTGACCTGCCTCGAACGCGGTAAATGCGATGGCGCAGAAGGCGATCAGGATGCCGATCTTGAGGACGGCCATCGCGGCCGTGGCGCCCGCGCTCTCCCGGACGCCGCGCACCAGCAGGGTGGCGGCCATCATGATCACCACGACGGCGGGGAGGTTGATCACGCCGCCGTCGCCGGGCCCGGCGGACAGGGCGGCGGGCAGGTGCCAGCCGACGAGGCTGTTCAGCAGCTCGTTGACGTACTGGCTCCAGCCGACCGCGACCGCGGAGACCGAGACGCCGTACTCCAGCAGCAGGCACCAGCCGACGAGGAACGCGGCGCGTTCGCCGAGGGTGGCGTAGGCGAAGGAGTAGGAGCTGCCGGAGACCGGGATGGCGCCGCCCAGCTCGGCGAAGGAGAACGCGGTGAAGATGCAGGTGATCGCGGCGAGGACGAAGGAGACGACGACGGCGGGACCGGCCTCGGCAACGCTGTCGGAGAGGCCGACGAAGATGCCGGTTCCCACGATGGCGCCGATGCCGAAGCACACGAGCTGGAACAGCCCCATGGTGCGCTTGAGGCCGTGCCCCTCCAGGTCGGCGCCGGATTCGGCGACCAGCTGGGTGGGGCTCTTGATGCGCAGTCCCGGCCGGGGCGACAGGCTCTGCGGGCGGAGCGGACTCACGGGGATGATCTCTTCTCTGGTGGAGCATGTGGGGGGCGCGCACACGGAACTGGTGGGGGGCTCCGGCCGGCTCGGTGGGGGGACGCGTCAGATACGACAATGGGGTCCGAGCCCGCGAGCTCGAACCCCACCAAGTAGAACCACTGTAACCAATTGCCCGCATGTTCACCCAATCGGGCGCATTTTCATGCAGAACCTGACCGGCGACCCGTCAGGCGGCGGCCAGGGTCGCCACCAGGACGGCCTTGATCGTGTGCATCCGGTTCTCGGCCTCGTCGAAGACGATCGAGTGCGCGGACTCGAAGACCTCGTCGGTGACTTCCAGCTCGGTCAGCCCGTGGGCGGCATGGATCTCGCGGGCGACCTCGGTACCGAGGTCGTGGTAGGCCGGGAGGCAGTGCAGGAACTTCACGTCGGCGTTCCCCGTGGCGTTCAGGACGTCCATGGTGACGGCGTACGGCGCGAGCGCCGTGATGCGCTCGGCCCAGACCTCCTTGGGCTCACCCATGGAGACCCAGACGTCGGTGGCGACGAAGTCGGCACCGCGGACGCCCTCGGCGACGTCCTCGGTGAGGGTGACGGTCGCACCGCCGGCCTCGGCGAGCTTGCGGGCCTGCGCAACGATCTCCTCGGCCGGCCAGTATGACCTCGGGGCGACGATCCGGACGTCCATGCCCAGCAGCGCACCGGTGACCAGGTACGAGTTGCCCATGTTGAAGCGGGCGTCGCCGAGGTAGGCGAAGGCGATCCGCTCCAGCGGCTTGTCGCTGTGCTCGGTCATCGTGAGGACATCGGCGAGCATCTGGGTCGGGTGCCAGTCGTCGGTGAGCCCGTTGAAGACGGGGACCCCGCCGTACGCCGCGAGCTCCTCGACGGCCGCCTGACTGTCACCGCGGTACTCGATGCCGTCGAACATCCGGCCGAGTACGCGGGCGGTGTCCTTCACCGACTCCTTGTGGCCCATCTGCGAGCCCGAGGGGTCGAGGTACGTGGTCGAGGCACCCTGGTCGGCCGCGGCGACCTCGAAGGCGCAGCGCGTGCGGGTCGAGGTCTTCTCGAAGATCAGCGCGATGTTCTTGCCGCGCAGCCGCTGTACCTCCGTACCCGACTTCTTGGCCGCCTTGAGCTCGGCGGCCAGGTCGATCAGGCCGCGGAACTCCTCGGCCGTGAAGTCCAGCTCCTTGAGGAAGTGGCGGCCTGCGAGGTCTATGGCCATGGTGGCTGCTCCTGGGTCGGGCGGGGGTCGCACGTACAGTTCCCTGGAAGTCTATACGAGAGACCGCATTGCTATACGGAATGCTCGTGGCCGCCCCCCCTCCGTACACCCGCGCGGTCCCGTGTTCCCCCGTCCGGTCGCGCGCTCCCCCGTGCCTACACCGCATCGCGGACCACTGGGCAGCTCATGCAGCGGGGACCGCCCCTGCCCCGGCCGAGTTCGCTGCCGCGGATCTCTATGACCTCGATGCCTTGCTTGCGCAGATAGGTGTTGGTGGTGGCGTTGCGCTCGTACGCGACGACGACGCCCGGCTCGACGGCCAGCACATTGCAACCGTCGTCCCACTGCTCGCGCTCGGCCGCGTGCACGTCCTGGGTGGCGGTGAGGACCCGGATCGAGTCCAGGCCCAGCGCCGCCGCGATGGCCCGGTGCATGTGCTCGGGCGGATGGTCGGTGACCTTGAGCTCCCGCGGTCCGCTGCCGGGCTCGATGGTGTACGAGCGGAGCATGCCCAGCCCCGCGTACTGGGTGAACGTATCGCCGTCGATCATCGTCATCACCGTGTCGAGGTGCATGAACGCCCGCTTCTTGGGCATGTCGAGCGCCACGATCGTCCGGGCGGAACCGGCGTCGAACAGTCCGCGGGCCAGCATCTCCACCGCCTGCGGGGTGGTGCGCTCGCTCATCCCGATCAGGACGGCGCCCTGTCCGATGACCAGGACGTCGCCGCCCTCGATGGTGGACGGATAGTCGTCCTGCCCCTCCGACCAGTGGTGGAAGGCTCCCGCCTCGGAGCCGGTGAAGAGGGGGTGATGGCGGTAGATCGCCTCGAAGTGGACGGTCTCGCGCTGCCGGGCCGGCCAGCGCATCGCGTTGATGGACACCCCGTCGTATATCCAGGCGGAGGTGTCCCGGGTGAAGAGGTGGTTGGGCAGCGGACCGAGCAGGAAGTCGTCCGGGTCCATGACATGGAAGCGGACCGATGTCGGCTCGCTGTGCCGCTCCAGGAACTCCCGCTTCGTCATCCCGCCGACCAGCGCCTCGGCCAGCTCGGCGGTGGACAGCTCCTCGAAGGCGGCCCGCAGGTGTTCGGTGGCGAGCGGGCCGTACTCCTTCTCGTCGAAGACCCGGTCGAGGACGAGCCGCTTGGCCACGGGGATGTCCAGGGACTCACGCAGCAGATCGCCGAAGAGGTGCACCTCCACTCCGCGGTCGCGCAGGACGTCCGCGAAGCCGTCGTGCTCCTGCCGGGCGCGGCGCACCCACAGCACGTCGTCGAAGAGGAGCGCGTCCTTGTTGCTGGGGGTGAGCCGCTTCAGTTCCAGATCGGGGCGGTGCAGGATGACGCGGCGCAGCCGCCCGGCCTCGGAGTCGACATGGAATCCCATGCCTCCATCCTCACCGCGCGGAGCGCCGTTCACCCGGCGAATCGCCACCGAGTTCGCCACCGAATCCGCTGCCGGGTCCGGCAACGCGTTCCAGCGCGGTCCGGCTGCGGTCAGAGCCTCGGGTCGACGGGCTCCGACTCCAGGGCGAGCACCGCGAACACTGCCTCGTGGACACGCCACAGCGGCTCGCCCTCGGCCAGCCGGTCCAGGGCCTCGAGACCCAGTGCGTACTCACGGAGCGCCAGCGACCGCTTGTGGCCCAGGAACCGGGAGCGCAGCCGCTCCAGATTTTCCGGACGCGTGTACTCGGGGCCGTAGATGATCCGGAGGTACTCCCGGCCGCGCACCTTGATGCCCGGCTGGACCAGCCTGCCCTTCTCGTCGCGCACGAGCGCGGCAAGGGGCTTGACGACCATGCCTTCGCCGCCGCGGCCGGTCATCTCCAGCCACCAGTCGGTACCCGCGCGGACCGACGCCTCGTCGCCGGTGTCCACGACGAGCCGGCGGGTGACCTGGAGCAGGCCTGTGGGGTCGTGCTCCACCATCCGGTCCACCCAGGCCAGCTGCTCGTCATGCGGTACGGCGGCCAGTGAGCGCCCCTGCACGGCAAGGATCTGGAACGGGGCGATCCGCACCCCGTCCAGGCCCTCGGTGGACCAGCAGTAGCGCCGGTAGGCCTCGGTGAACGCCGCGGCGTCGGCCGTCCGGTCCTGCTGACGGGCGGCCAGGTCGGCGACGTCCACCCCGCGGTCCGCCGCTGCCGCGAGTGCCGCCTCGACCTCGGGGAGTACGGCACCGGACGCGGCGCCGACCGCCGCGTACTGTGCGCGCAGCAGCCCGCCCGCCTTGAGGGACCAGGGCATCAGCTCGGCGTCCAACAGCACCCAGTCGGTGTCCCACTCCTCCCAGAGTCCGGCGGCGGCGACGGCCGTGCGCAGTCTGCCGAGGATCTCCTCGGTCACAGCGGCGTCGTCGAGGAACGGCCGTCCGGTGCGGGTGTGCAACGCCCCGGTCGGCCCCTCGACCCCGAACCGCTCGCGGGCCGCGTCCGCGTCACGGCAGACCAGGGCCACCGCCCGCGAGCCCATGTGCTTCTCCTCGCACACGACCTGGGCGACCCCATCGGCCCGGTACTGCGCGAAGGCCTCGGCGGGGTGCTCCAGGAAGCCCTCCTCGTGGGAGGTCGCGGTGGGCGCCATCGTCGGCGGGAGGTAGCCGAGCAGCCGCGGGTCGACGGCGAACCGGCTCATCACTTCGAGCGCCGCCGCGGCGTTCTCCTCGCGCACCGCGATGCGGCCCATGTGCCGGGTCTCCACGATCCGTCGGCCCTGCACATCGGCCAGGTCGAGCGGACGCCCCTCGCGGCCCCCGGGAGCCTCGGTGACGAGCGGTCTCGCGGGCTCGTACCAGACCTTCTCGGCAGGTACGTCGACGAGTTCGCGCTCCGGCCAGCGCAGCGCGGTCATCTTCCCGCCGAAGACCGCACCCGTGTCCAGGCAGAGGGTGTTGTTGACCCAGGAGGTGCTGGGCACCGGGGTGTGGCCATAGACCACGGCGGCACGGCCGCGGTACTCCTCCGCCCACGGGTAGCGCACGGGCAGGCCGAACTCGTCGGTCTCGCCGGTGGTGTCCCCGTACAGCGCGTGCGAGCGGACCCGTCCGGACGTGCGCCCGTGGTACTTCTCGGGCAGCCCGGCGTGGCAGACGACCAGCTTCCCTCCGTCCAGCACGTAGTGGCTGACGAGCCCGTCGATGAACTCCCGTACCTGCTCGCGGAAGGCCGGGTCCCTGGCATCCTCACGGTCCAGCTGCTCGATGGTCTCGGCGAGCCCATGGGTGTGCTGGACCTGGCGGCCCTTGAGGTAGCGGCCGAGCTTGTTCTCGTGGTTCCCCGGCACGCACAGGGCGTTCCCCGCCGCCACCATGGACATGACGCGGCGCAGCACGCCGGGGCTGTCGGGGCCGCGGTCCACGAGGTCGCCGACGAAGACCGCCGTGCGCCCTTCCGGGTGCGCGCCGTCGGCATAACCGAGCTTGCCGAGCAGGGTCTCCAGCTCGGAGCTGCAGCCGTGGATGTCACCGATGATGTCGAACGGCCCGGTGAGATGACGCAGGTCGTTGTAGCGGCGCTCCAGCACCACGTCGGCGTGGTCGGCCTCCTCCTCGGTGCGCAGGACGTGCACCTTGCGGAACCCCTCGCGCTCCAGGCCGCGCAGCGAACGGCGCAGCTCGCGGCGGTGGCGCTGGACGACATGGCGGGGCATGTCGGCGCGGTCGGGGCGGGTGGCGTTGCGCGCCTGGCAGACCTCTTCGGGCAGGTCGAGGACGATCGCGATCGGCAGCACGTCGTGGGTCCGGGCCAGCTGCACCAGCTGCCTGCGGCTCTCGGCCTGGACATTGGTGGCGTCGACGACGGTCAGCCGTCCCGCGGCGAGCCGCTTGCCCACGAGGTAATGCAGGACGTCGAAGGCGTCACCGCTCGCGCTCTGGTCGTTCTCGTCGTCTGCGACGAGGCCGCGGCAGAAGTCCGAGGAGATGACCTCGGTGGGCTTGAAATGCTTGCGCGCGAAAGTGGACTTGCCGGAACCGCTGGCCCCGATGAGCACGACGAGGGAAAGGTCGGTCACCGGCAGCGTGCGGTGCACGTCGGTGCTCTTCTCGGTGTCGTTGTCGGTCATGCTGCCTTCGCCCCCTTCTTCTTCGTGTCGTCCTCAGCGGTCTTCGTGAACACGGCCATCTGTGTGGGCGGACCCACCTCGGGGTCGTCGGGTCCCACCGGCACGAAGCCGACTCCGTATCCGTGCCGCTGCGCCACTTCCTGCGCCCAGCCCCGGAACTCGGCCCTGGTCCATTCGAAGCGGTGGTCGCCGTGGCGCGCATGCCCGGCGGGGAGGCTCTCCCAGCGGACGTTGTACTCCACGTTCGGCGTCGTCACGAGCACCGTCCGCGGCCGGGCCGAGCCGAACACCGCGTACTCCAGCGCGGGCAGCCTCGGCAGGTCGAGGTGCTCGATGACCTCGCTGAGCACGGCCGCGTCATACCCGCCCAGCCGCTTGTCGGTGTACGTGAGCGAGCCCTGCCGCAGCGTGACGCGGCCGGCCTGGCGCTCGCCCATCCGGTCCAGCTTCAGCCGGCGCGAGGCGATGGTCAGAGCGCGCATCGAGACGTCGACGCCGACGATCTCCGTGAAGCGCACGTCCTTCAGCAGTGCCTGCACCAACTGGCCCTGTCCGCAGCCCAGGTCCAGCACCCGGCTCGCCCCGGCGGCCCGCAGCGCCTCCAGGATCGCTTCGCGCCGCTGCTCGGCGAGCGGCACCGGCTTCTCCTCGGTGTCCGTCGTCTCGTCCACGGCGTTGTCGACGGACTCCACCGCCAGGTCGTCCAGCTCGGCGAGCCGTACCAGTTCGAGCCGTTCCATCGCCTGCCGGGTCAGCCCCCAGCGCCGGGAGAGATAGCGGCTGGTGATCAGCTTCTGCTCCGGGTGGTCGGCCAGCCAGCCGTCACCGGCCCGCAGCAGCTTGTCCACCTCGTCGGGCGCGACCCAGTAATGCTTGGCGTCGTCGAGCACCGGCAGCAGGATGTACAGCTGCCGCAGCGCGTCCGCGAGCCGCAACTCGCCCTCCAGCACCAGCCGTACGTACCGCGAGTCGCCCCACTCCGGGAACTGCGCGTCCAGCGGTACGGCCACCGCGTCCACGCTCGTCCAGCCGAGCGGACCGAAGAGCTTCGTCACGAGCTCCGCACCACCGCGCGCCGGGAGCGCGGGCACCTCGATCCTGAGCGGCAGGGGCGCCGCCGCGCGCTCGGGCAGGGCCCGGCACACGCCTTTCAGAGCGGACTTGAAGACGGTGCTCATCGCGACGGAGAGCAGCGAGGACGCCGCGTACGGCCGGTCGTTGACGTACTGCGCGAGCGCCGCGTCGGGGGCGCCGCCGCGGCCCTTGCCCTTGCCCCGGCGCACGAGCGCCACGGGATCCACCTGCAGCAGCAGGGCGGCCGTGCAGCGCTCGGCGGATGCCTCGGGATAGAAGACATGCGCGGTGCCGTGGGAGGTGGAGAACGCCTGCGCCTTCTCGGGATGCTTGTGCAGCAGGAAGCCGAGATCGGTCGCGGGGCGCTCAGGGGTGCCGGTCGTACTGATGGTCAGGAACACACGTCCGAGTATGGTCGGGATCACTCGCCCCCCACCAGGCATTTTCGTCGTGTCTACGGTGCTGTCGCCTCTCCCGTCCCACGGTCCGTGCCACGCGCCGGCCCGCTCCCCGACCCCCGCGCCGTCCGTCCCGCCGCAATCAGCCCGGCCAGTTCCGCGATCGGTCCGGGACCGACCCGACAGCAGCCGCCGACCAGCCGGGCACCGGCATCCTGCCAGCCCCTCACCCGGCGGGGGTCGAACGTGGCACCACCGGTCCAACCCCGGCCCTCGGCGTCCCACCGCTCCCCGCTGTTCGGGTAGACGACGACCGGCTTCCCGGTCACCTCGGCCGCCGTCACCACCGCCCGGTCCGCGTCTACCGGATCGCAGCAGTTCACCCCCACGGCCACCACCCGGTCGTGCCCGGCGGCGAGCCCGAACGCCGTCTCCAGCGGCTGCCCCGCCCGGGTCCGGTCCCCCGCCACGCTGTACGAGAGCCAGACCGGCAGCCCGTAGTCGTCGACCACCCGCAGCAGCGCCTCCGCCTCGTCGGTGTCCGGCACCGTCTCCAGCGCCAGCACATCGGGGCCTGCGGCGGCCAGCGCCTCGATCCGGGGCCGGTGGAAGCGCTCCAGCTCCCGCACCGAGAGGCCGTACCGCCCGCGGTACTCGCTGCCGTCCGCGAGCATCGCCCCGTACGGGCCGACGGAGCCGGCGACCCAGACCTCCCGGTCCGCCGCCCCACCGGCCCGCCGGGCCAGCTCCACGCTGCGGGCGAAGAGCTCCGTCGCCCGGGCCCGGCCGATCCCCCGCCGCGCGAACCCCTCGTACGTCGCCTGGTAGCCGGAGGTGATGAGCACCTGCGCACCCGCCCGCACATACGCCCGGTGCGCGGCCTCGATCTGTCGTGGCTCGTCGACCAGCAACCGAGCCGACCACAGTTCGTCGGACAGGTCGCAGCCCTGCGCCTCCAGTTGGTTGGAGAGACCTCCGTCGAGGAGGACGGTGGACTCGGCGAGCACGGCGGCCAGCGGGCGGGCGGGTTGCACAGGTGTTCCTTCCGGTCGTGGCTGCTCCTGCAGCTTCGTCGGTCAGTTCAGCTGGGACTGGATCTGCGAGGAGATCAGCTCCAAGTGCTCCAGATCGTTCAGGTCGAGGATCTGGAGGTAGATCCGCGACGCCCCGATCTCGCCGTACCGGCCGATCTTGTCGACCACCTCGGCGGGCGAGCCCGCGAGCCCGTTCGCCTTCAACTCCTCCACGTCGCGCCCGATGACCGACGCCCGGCGGGCCACCTCCGCGTCGTCCTTGCCGACGCAGACCACCAGGGCGTTGGAGTACACCAGGTCGTCCGCACCACGCCCGGCCGCCTGCGCCGCTTCCCTGACCCGGCCGAACTGCTTCTCGCTGTCCTCGAGCGAGGCGAACGGAATGTTGAACTCGTCCGCATACTGCGCGGCCAGCCGCGGTGTACGCGTCACACCGTGACCGCCGATCAGGATCGGCACCTTGGCCTGTGCCGGCTTGGGCAGCGCGGGTGAGTCGGTGAGCTGGTAGTAAGCGCCGTCGTAGTTGAACTTCTCGCCGATCCCGGTCGCCCACAGCCCGGTGACGATGGCCAGCTGCTCCTCCAGTCGGCCGAACTTCTCCCTGGGGAACGGAATGCCGTACGCCTTGTGCTCCTCCTCGAACCAGCCTGCCCCCAGACCGAGTTCGACGCGTCCGCCGGACATCTGATCGACCTGGGCGACCTGGATAGCGAGAACACCCGGGAGCCGGAAGGTCCCCGCGGTCATCAGCGTGCCGAGCCGGATCCGCTTGGTCTCCCGCGCCAGCCCGGCCAGGGTGATCCACGCGTCGGTCGGGCCTGGCAACCCGTCGCCAGCCCCCATGCGGAGATAGTGGTCGGAGCGGTAGAACGCGTCGAACCCAAGGTCCTCGGCGGCCTTGGCGACGGTGAGCAGGGTGTCGTAGCTCGCCCCTTGCTGGGGCTCGGTGAAGATTCGAAGATCCATGGTTCCATCCTGCACCTCCGAGCACCGGTCATTCCTCGCACCCGTCCCGCGCCGCTCCACCGAACGCCCCGCCGTCACGGCTGGCCCGCCGCCGAGCCCGCCGGTCCGCGCACCGCACCGTACGCACCGTCCCGCTCCCGCTGCCGGTCCTGCTCCCGGTCCTGCTCGGCGAGGAGCCGGAGCATCCCGTGCACCCGGTCCAGCGCCTCGTCGGCCGCATCGATCGCCTCGATGCACTGCCAGTAGAGGCTCTCCTCGCCGGTGTCACAGGCCACCGCGACGAGAGCCATCCCCATCTCTCCCAGCAGCGCGCCGAGACCGGTCAGGGCCGCCCGGGGATCGGCAACCTCGGCAAGCTGCGCGGCCCGCGCCGTGCCGGTCCGCACCACCGGGTGGTCCGGCGCCCCGCCGCCGCTCCCCCCGATCTCGCCGAGCCCCCGTGCCTCGCCGCGCAGCACCTTCGGCCCGTGGGCCGCCAGCCGCTCGCCGATCGCCTGGGCCAGCGCCTGGACCTGCCAGGCCTCCGCCATGATGGACGGCGCGCCCCGGCTCTGCGCCAGAGCACGCCGACTTACCTCTATGAGCCGCTCCGCTTCCATGCGTCGCCCCCGTCCGAACGAAAACCCGCTCACCTCATCCATTACCCACAGTGAGGGGAGAGGTACCGAAAGGCCAGGGGATTTCGGAAATCTGTGGACACGAAGTCGACTGTGAAGAAGTCGATCACTCCGAAGAGTGACGATCTTGAGGGCCTGGGGGCTTCGGAACCGGGAAGCGCGCTTCGTTCCTGTCGATCTTCTCCGCCAGCGCCGCCAGCGCATCGATGCCCAGCACCTCGCAGAACTGCAGCAGATACGCGAGCACATCCGCGACTTCGTCCGCCACCCGATGCGCCGTCTCGGGCTCCTGCATCACCCGTGCGGACTGCTCCGGCGTCAGCCACTGGAAGATCTCGACCAGTTCGGACGCCTCGACGCTGAGCGCCGCCGCCAGGTTCTTCGGGGTGTGGTACTGCTCCCAGTCACGGGCGGCCGCGAACGCGGCGAGCCGTCGCTGCAGTGTCTGTACATCGAGTCCGTTCACGGTTCCAGGTCTACCACCGTCGCACCGGCCGTCCCGCGGGCCCGTGCGGCGGCCGCCTCCGCGGCCGTTCCCACCAGTCTGAGGTGCCCGGTCGAGCCGACCGACGCGGCCAGGGCCAGCAGTTCCGCCACCTGTCGTCCGTCCAGGTCCCGGTCGAGCCCGTCGACCAGAACGGTGAGCGTCTGCATGGCCGACGGCACCTCCGCCGCGGCGTCCATGGCCAGCACGCCGGGGCCGGTGAGCAGGACCAGGGCGAGCGCCAGATACCTCAACTCGCCGTCGCCGAGCCGCTCGACCGGGGTGAGATGCCCGCCATCGCGCTCCACCACGGCGCGCAGCAACCCGTCCGGGAGCCGCTCGACGCCCAGCCCCCTCACCGACCCCGCGCATCCGGCAGCGGCCGCCGCAACCAGCCGGGCATGCCGCTGTCCGCACTGGGTGTGTGTCCGTTCCAGTACCGCCGTGAGGTTGTCGCAGTCACGGCGCAGCCGGCCCTCCCCGCTGGGCACCGGCGCCCGCATCCGCTGCGGCTGCGGTTCGCACACGAAGACGGAGCGCAGGGCCACGACCATCTGTTCGGCGGCGGCGAGGACCCGTAACTGTCCCTCGGTCGTGCCCGCGACCCGCAGCGGCAGCAGCGCCGTACCGAGCACGTCGTCCGGCAGTGGTGCCCGGGTCACCGGGACGGTGCCGGCCGTGTGCCAGGCCGCCTGGACCGTCGAGCCCCTGGGGTCGCGCAGCGCGGTGGTCAGCAGCGTCTCGCCGCCGCCGGTCAGCCGTTCGCCGACGATCCGCAGGGCCGGCTCGGCCTGCACGGCGACGTCGAGCCGGACCGGTCCTGCCGGGCCGGTCGCCGTGCAGCCGATCCGGAAGCCGCGACGGCCCTGGGCGTCGGGACCGGCCCGTTCGGGCACGTACGCCGCCGGATCCGGGAACACCTCGTCGAGCGGGTCCCCCGCGCCCAGCCGGGCCAGCGCCTCGTACGCCCGCAGCGCGCTGGACTTGCCACTGCCACCGGCCCCGGTGAACAGCGTGAGCGGGCCCACCGGGAGGACGGTGCCACGGTGCGAGGCGAAGGCGGAGAGCCGCAGTTCGGTGACGACGGGGCCGGCGGAACGGGCCGCCCCGGTTCGGGGAGGCTCGGTTCGGACAGCCTCGGTTCGGACTTCTCGGGCGGCTGATGCCCCTGGGGTCGCCCACGGGTTGTCGGGGCAGCGTGCAGTCATGAGCGGACCGTACGCACGCCGTCGACCGGCGAACCGTTCCGCCCGCACGACCTTCCTACGATCGGGGGACGCCTGCCGCCGTGACCCCCTCGACCTCTATGCCGACCGGCGACAGAAGAAACACGTTCCGATCGACGCGGTGCATTCCGCTGCCGAGCCCGAAGACCACACCGCTGGTGAAGTCCAGGATCCGCTTGGCCACATCGGTCTCGGCGCTGGTCAGATCGAGCAGCACGGGAATCTGTGCGACCAGATACTCGGCCACCTCACGCGCGTCCGCGAAGACCTGCACGCGCAGCACGACCATGCGGCGCTGTTCGGCGGTCTCGTGGTCGTCGGGGACCGCGCGATGGTCGACCCGAGACGGCCATTCGTTGCGGCTGCGCAGCGGTACGACCTGCGCCAGACCCTCCCACTGCTCGTCCGTGACGTCGTACCTGTCGTACCTGCTCACCGGACCACCCCGTCTGTGCTTCGGTCGGCGTTGCGCCGGCTGCACTCGCTGTTCATCCGGCAATTCTCGCGCCCCTCACCCGTTCGGCGTACCACCGACACGGGTCAGCGGCTGATCGACACCTCCTGCGGTACTGAAAGCGCCGCGCCGCCGGTCACGTCGAGCGGGCGGAGATCCAGGCGTCACCCCCCGAGGACCCCCGCCCCACGGGACTGCTCCGCTTCTCGAGCGACGACGGCGACATCGGTCATCACCTGAAGAACACTGGGCAGTTCGGAGCCGTCGAGCTGCCGGTACTCGCTGCCGATCGTCACCACGAGGCGTTCGGCCAGGCCGAGTTCGGGGTGGCGTCCCTCGGCGATCACCCTGCGGGCCGCCTCCAGGGCGGGCACCCCGGCCGCGTGGAGAGCGTGGGCACGTTCCCGTACGTACTCGAGGTAGCCGATGTGTGCGCGCACGCCGGCCGGGTCGAGGACCGGACCGTGGCCCGGGACGATGGTCTCGGCGCCGCTGGCCAGCACCTGTTCGCAGGCGGCGATCACGTGGGAGAGGGGGCCTGCCCAGTGCACCGGGTGGTCGCCCGGCTGCTCCGGGGTGGAGGAGAAGATGACGTCGCCGCTGAACACGGTGCGCTGAGCGGGCAGGTGCACGATGAGGTCGCCCGTGGTGTGGGCGGGGGGCAGGGCCGTGACCTGGACGGGGTACTCCCCCAGGGTCAGTTCGAGCTCGCCGGTGAAGTACGTGGTCGGCTGCACGGGTTCGGTCCGTGACCAGTCGAACGGGCCGAAGTGGCGCTTGAGGTACTCGCCGAGCGCGGTGGCCGGATCGCTGCCCTGGACGAGGGCGTGCTGCTGCTTCGGGGTGGGTTCGTAGTGAATGTGTTCCCGGGCTTCGCGGGTCGCGATGATCTCCGCGTCCGGGAGTACGCCCGCGCCCCAGAAGTGGTCCCCGTTGGCGTGGGTGACGATCACCCGGTCGATGGCGGCGCCGTCGGGCAGCCGCTTCGTGGACTCCGCCAGGAACTGGCCGGCGAGCACGGGGTCGTACGGGGTGTCGATCCAGATCGCGCCACGCGATGACGTCAGGAGACCGCAGTTCGCGAGGCCCCAGCCCCGTTTCGGCGGGAGCCACGCGTAGAGGTCCCGGCCCAGCTCGACGAAGTCTCCGCCCGTGATCGACATGGACGCGATTATGCCGACCGTGATCCGGCAACGCGTTCGAACTCGGTCACCGAGGGATCTGTTTGGCGCAAACCCGCCGCCCGCTCGCACCGATTGCGGGGCGACGGTGACGATACGAGACCGGGCACCCGCATTCTCGCACGACACCTTTCGGACGTTCGGCTTCATTTCCCCCGACGGCGTCACGCTTCGCGGCCGTGGCCGATCGGGCAGCCGCCAAACGGGAATGCGCCGATTACCCACCGAGCATGGCTGAAAACAGACGCAGAGAGGCCTCCGATGACGGCGCCGGGCGCGCTGCCGCCGGAGGTCCGAAGCACCGTGGCCCAGTGCTGTGACTGGCAGTGTTTGCCCCATGAGGAGGCTCGTCCGGTGCGTGCGGGCGTGCTGGGCGACGCGACGGGGCAGAGCCTGCCGGGAGGGCACTGGGCCACGGTGCACGGTGTGCGAGTGAAACCCGTCGGACAGGGCCGAAGCACCGTCCGGCACTTCCCGGTCGGATTCCGGCTGGGACGTTCCAGCGGACCTGACCGCGTTCGAAGTACGCGATCAGGTCGGGGTCGAGGGCGGGCACGCCGTACGGTGCCCCGCCCTCACGCAGCGAGCGGGTCGCGAGGACCCCGGCGCGACTGCACCGGCAGGGCCGACCAGTAGTGGACGGCGCCCCGCACCTGATCCCGCGGGACGGCCTCACCCTCACACAGCGATGACGGTGACGCCGGCCTCGGTGAAACGGGCCTTCGCGTCGCCGGTGATGCCGGTGTCGGTGACCAGGAAGTCGACCTGACTGAGATCACAGACCCGGGCGAAGGCCCGCTTGCCGATCTTCGAGGAATCGGCGGCCACGACCACCCGCTGCGCCTGCTGGGCGAGCAGCCGGTTGATGCTGGCCTCGCCCTCGTGGTGGACGTACGCCCCGCGCTCGGTGTCGATCGCGTTGACGCCCAGCACGGCGACATCCAGCGTTATCTCGCCGAGCACGCCACTGGCCAGCGGCCCCGTGAGCTCGTACGACTGCGGGCGGGCCACTCCACCGGTCACCACGATCTTGATCTGCGGCCGTATCACCAGCTCGTTGGCGATGTTGAGGGCATTGGTCACCACCGTCAGAGTCGGCTGCCCCCCGGGGCCGGTGTCACCGACGAGGTCGGGGCGCACGGCCAGCGAGCGGGCGACCTCGGTGATCGTGGTGCCACCGGTCAGCCCCACCACCTCCCCCACCGCCACGAGTTCGGACACGGCGCGGCCGATGGCCTGCTTCTCCGGGGCGTTGCGTCCCGTCTTGTAGCGCAACGCCAGTTCGTAGGAGACTCCGTGCGCGACGGCGCCGCCGCGGGTTCGGGTGAGCAGCTGCTGCTCGGCGAGCTGGTCCAGGTCACGACGGATGGTCGCGGCCGAGACGTCAAGCGTCGTCGCCGCGTCCTCGACCTCCACCCGGCCGTGTTTGCCGACCAGCTCAAGCAGCGCGTCCCAGCGGGCGTCCCTGGACAAGTGAACTCTCCTTACAGGCCCGGGATTCGAGCGCCCATCCCCTTGGGCAGTGTCACCGGACATGCGCAAGGGTCGCACAAGGCGCCGATCAGTCAAGTCCCATGCACGCAGAATGCTTGATAATGATTGCAGAAGCCGGATAACGTGCGTGAACGAGCATCCCAACACCCATACGGAGTGTAAAAGTGTCGTTTGTCGAGATTGAGACAGCCAGCCAGCCGGAGTGCTGGCGCCGCGCCGCGGACCTGGCAGAGAGCCAGTCGGCCGCCCTGCCCGCCACGGGCGAGCGCATCGCCGTCGTCGGCTGCGGCACCTCGTTCTACATGGCCCAGGCGTACGCCGCACTCCGCGAGGAATCCGGGCAGGGCGAGTCCGACGCGTTCGCCGCATCGGAGTTCCCCTTCGGCCGCAGCTACGACCGGGTCGTGGCGCTCACCCGCTCGGGCACGACGACCGAGGTGCTGGAGCTGCTCGGCCGTCTCCGCGGCGTCACCCGTACCGTCGCGATCACGGCCGACCCGAACACCCCCGTGATGACGTCCGCCGACGATGTCGTCGTCCTCGACTTCGCCGACGAGCAGTCCGTGGTGCAGACCCGGTTCGCCACCACGCTGCTCACGCTGCTCCGTGCCCACCTCGGCCTGCACACCGACGCCGTGGTCCGTGACGCGGAGACCGCACTGGCCGAGCCGCTGCCCGAAGGGCTGCTGGAGTGCAGCCAGTTCACCTTCCTCGGCCGGGGCTGGACGGTCGGTCTCGCCAACGAGGCCGCGCTCAAGATGAAGGAGGCGTCGCTCTCCTGGACCGAGTCCTACCCGGCGATGGAGTACCGCCACGGTCCGATCAGCATCGCCACCACCGGCACCGCCACCTGGGTGTTCGGTACCGCACCCGAGGGTCTTGAGGAGCAGGTCGCGTCGACCGGCGCCCGCTGGGTGGCGAGCGGCCTGGACCCGCTGGCCGAGCTGGTCCGCGTACAGCGTCTGGCGATCGCCCGCGCCGAGGCCGCCGGCATCGACCCGGACAGCCCCCGTCACCTGACCCGCTCTGTGGTTCTCGCTGACGTCTGACCGGCGGACGGGCATCATCGAACGCGCCCTCACCGTTGCGCACGACGGTGTGCGCGAGGGCGCGTGCGAGGGGTTCCTCGCCGCGCCTGCACGGGGCAGCGATACCGGCGTCCTCGTCCTTGCCGGCGCTCCGCCCAAGAGCCGGCCGCCCGGCGTCGCACAGGCGGACGGCCGGTACGAGTGGTCACCCACGCCGGTGCCGGACACCGCCCGCGCTTGCCCGGCGAAGGCCCTGCACCGGTGTCCGACCGATTCCTGTACGGCGGTTCGCCCGCCGCCGACGCGGCACTCGGCGCGGCCGCCTGGCCGTTCGTACTCGATGTGCTGCACGGGGTTCGGGAGCCGGACTCCGTATGACCGCGCATGCCTGTCGGGCTGGGCCACGAGGCTCGACGCCCGACCGCCGACGGCCGGTCACGCCCCACGGTGTCCCGTTTCACCGTGGGGCGTCGCCATGACGGCCGGACAGGAGGGGCGAGACGACGGCGTGGCGGGGGAAACACGCCAACGGGGCCACGCCCGCCGAACGCTACGAGGCGATGTGGGACCGGGTGATAGTCCTTCGGCACGCACCGCGCTCTGTGGCTCGCCTCGATCGAGGCGCTCGCCCAGGCCGAGCACTCCGCGGACCTCCGCCGCTATCTCGCAGGGGGCCAGGCCGAGGGCCGGCGCGGGCTGGCGGCGATCCTCAGCGGCGTCGACGAGGACGCGGTCGACGACGCCGCCGCGCGCACCCTGGGCGGCGTCCAGATGGCCCTGCTCAGCGGCCTGATGACGCAGTGGCTCACGGATCCCGACCAGGCCCCCACCGGCGCCGACGTCGTCGCCGGGCTGCGCGCGTTGGCCCGCATCGTCGGCCCCGGCCGGTCCTGAGCCGCCCGCCGGGAGCGGCCGATCGATCGCATCGACAACCGCGAATCGAGATCAGGAGTGCCGGGAGACGAACGCCTGCCGGCACCCCGACTCCGATCACCGACCCGCAGCTGGTCACTGCCGAGAACTCGTGCCGGACGTCAACGGCGTTGAACGGCCCGCCCGGCCATCGGATCGGCGCCTTCTGCGGTCCGGCGTGGACCGCGACGCCCCCCTCGGCGCCGAAGTTCGGCGCGGCATCGGACTGCACGTCATCGAGCGGGAAATCGGCACCCCCACGGCGGAGAGCCGAGGCCGTCTTCGGCATGCCGTCCGCGCCCGCCGGACTTCGGCGCGAGCCGACAGCGCTTGAGGCCCGGACGCCTACTGCGCCTCGTACTGCCGGCTCACGACTTCGCACCACGAACGGGAGGACCTGGACCTCGTCCCCTGTCCGCGGTGCCCTCAGCCGCAGTTGGGCCCGGTGCTCGACCGGCCGGACGAGGAGCATCACGCCCTACACGGCGTCATCGAGCGGATCGACCAGGTGCTGGTGGCCGGGGTCGGCGGCGAGGACGGCGACGGGTCGGCGACGATGGCACTGCGTTCGGCCATCGATCTGCCGACCGATGTGCTGGGGGCGTGTCCCCCGTGACGACGGGGCGGCCCGGATCCGCGTCTCGGTGACGGCGCACCGGATCCGGGCCGCCCCGTCGGCCGGGTGCGCCGCGCCGGGGATGATCCGGTCGCGCCTCCGGCCGGCCCTTCGCCACCGCCCCGTGCTACTCCTCGAAGTAGGCGTCGAGCACCACGTCGAGTTCTTCCGCCCACGCCTTGAGGTTGCTCCTGGCGGGTGCCTCGACCTCGGCGTTGAACCAGCGGCGCGACGACATGTGGACGGTGACGGTGAACCGGCGCCCGAACCGGGGGACCTTCACCTCGACCGCACCGACCTCGTCCCAGTGGAACTCGGCCTCCTGGTCGTCCAGCCGGAACCGGATGCCGTCACGGTCCGCGGTGATCGAACCCCGCCGGTCGCTGACCTCGAATACGGGCCCGTTCTCTCCCTTCTCGTCCTTCTCGTGTTCCTCCTGCTCCCCGTCCTTTGCGTCCTCCGAGCCGGAATCGGCGACGGTGCCCCCGGGGGCACCCTCCGCAAGGGCGTCGTCAGGGACGACATCCTCGGGCGCCGGCTCCTCGGTCTTCCCCTGGTCCGCCTCGGACGTCCCGACGGTGAGGGGGGCCGTGAGACCAGGTATGTACGCCGGGTCTGTCCCTGCGGCGTACGCGGGCTGAGTGTTCGGATCTATGCGCTGCTCCACGGCGGGCAGTATGGCCGACGAACCTGTACGAGACCAGTAAGGGCCGGCCGGGCCGTGACGTCACTCGGGAACGTACCTAGTTGGCGGAGCAGGAACCGGCGTACGCAGGACCTGCGCGGCAACCGCGGCGATGGCACGGCGGAGGAAAGAGTCGACGCGGAGCGTCGGTGACCGACGGCAATGCCGCAAGCACAGTCGCAGGGCGTCGGGAGCCCACTCCTGTCACGGGGGAGGCCGTAAGGTTGCGCTTGCACATCCCACCGAAGAATCCGGCCATGGGAAACAATCCGTGCACACATCCGTCCTTGCTGCCCGTGGGACGTTCACCCGTACCGAGCAGCCGACAGCGGAGGAGCAGGCACGATGTCAGGGACCGGCCGGGCAGCCGCGGCCGACGAGGCAGCGGGATCCCCCGCGCGCGGCGTACCGGAGCGGGCGGACCGCCCAGCGGACCAGGACGCCCCTCTCGTGATCGGCGAGCGGGTGAAGCGGCTCCGCAAGGAGCGTGGACTGACCCAGCGCCAGCTGGCCGAACCCTCCTACACGGCCGCGTACATCTCCACCCTGGAGGCCGGAAAGGTCCGGCCCTCCGAGGCGGCCCTGCGCCACCTCGCCGAGCGGCTCGGCGTCTCGCACGAGGAGCTCTCCACCGGGCGCCCCAGCCATCTCGCCACCGCGATCCGACTCCGCCTGGCCGACGCGCAGCGGATCCTGGCCACCGGTGACGCGACCGATGCGGCAGTGGAGTACGAGCGGCTGCTCGCCCAGGCCGAGGAGTACGGCCTCCGGACCGAGCAGGCCACTGCCCTCACGGGGCTGGGTGAATGCGCCCTGGAGACGGGTGAACTCAACCAGGCGCGTGACCACTTCGAGGCCGCCGAGCAGCAGCTGGCCGACGCCCCTCTGCCCGAGCGGGCCCGAGCGGTACGCGGCCGCGCGGTCGCCCACTTCCTCGCAGGCGAACTCCGCTACTCCTGCTACCTGCTGGAAAGCGCCCTCGACGAACTGAACACCTCGGGCCTCCAGGACCCCGGCGCCCTGCTCCAGCTCTACACCGCCTCCATCGCGCCCTACATGGACCTGGGGGCGCACGCCCGCGCCGCGCAGGCCGCCGAGCTGGCCCTGGCGCTGGCTCCGCAGGTCTCCGACCCCGCGCTGGTCGCCTCCATGCACCGCTCGGTGGCCCGCACCCTCATCGCGGAGGGCCGGGCAGCGGCCGCCGATGCCGCGCTCGCCAAGGCGGCCGAGCTCTACCAGCAACTGCAGATGCGCACCGAACTCGCCCATTGCCACTGGATGCGCGGCTACGTCCACGCCCAGCACGACGACCTGGAAAGGGCGGAGAGCGAACTGCGCACCGCGCACTCCATGCTGGTCTCCAAGCGCGCCGCCCTCTACGCCTCCCAGGTCGAGGTGGAGCTCGCCGATGTACTTCGCCGCCGCGGCAAGGCCGACGAGGCCGCGGCCCTGTTGCGCGACCTGCTCGGCGGTCTCCATCCCGACCGCGGCGCGGTCCACGCGGGCGGAGCCCATCGGCTGCTCGGCCTGATCGCCGAGGAATCCGGTGACGCCGAGGCCGCCGAGGAGCACTACGTCACCGCTCTCTCCCTGCTCGAACGCGCAGGAGCAGCGGGCGACCTCGCCGACATCTGCCGGCTCCTGGGCGACCTGCTGCGCAGCGAGGGCCGCACCGAAGCCGCCATGGACGCCTACCGCACCGGTCTCGGTCACCGCTCCAGCCCGGGCACCACCACTCTCGGCCCGGCTCCGGCCCGCCCGCCGGAGACACCCTGGAACTGACGGTCCCGGCCGTGGCTAACTCTCCGACTCCGCGACGCGGGCGAGGAGTTCGTCGCGGCCGATCGGGTCGGTTCGTGTCGACTCCACCGTGCAGGCGTGGGCTCCGGCCACCGCACCGTAGAGGCCGCAGCGCTGCGGCGGTTCGCCGGCCAGCCAGCCGAGGAGGAAGCCGGACACGAAGGCGTCACCGGCGCCGTTGGAGTCCACCACCGGCCCCGGGGGCGTGACGGCCGGAATCCGGGTCACTTCGCCGTCGGCCAGCAGATAGGCGCCCTCGGCTCCGGCCGTGGCAACGACGACCTGGGCGCGTCCCCGCTCGGCGACCCGTCGCATGGTCCGCTCCGGGTCGGCCAGGGCGACGGCGGAGACAAAGACGAGGTCCGCCTCGTGGGCGAACGGCTCGTGGTAGGGGTTGACGCCGTCCCAGTCGTGCAGGTCGGTCGAGATCGTCACTCCGGCCTCCCGCAGCGCGGGAAGAGCGAAGGCGCACGGGTGGGTGATCGAGACATGGGCATGACGGCTCGCCGCGGCCAGAGACCGGACCGTCGCCTCGGGCAGCCGGTCCCCGTCCCGCGACCGGCTGTCGTCGTACAGGGACAGCCGTCGCCCGTCCGGGCCGACGAGGTTGACGGCACGTTTGGTGCCGCCGGGCAGCGGGACCTCGGTGAGTGCGATGCCACGGTCGCGGTGCAGCGCCCGGATCAGGTCACCTGCGTGGTCGTCGCCGATCAGGTCGAGGTGATGCGTGCGCAGGCCCAGGGCGCTCACCCCGAGCGCAACGAAGTCCCCGGTCTGCCCCGCCCGCGTCTCGATTCCGGGGCGGATCATGTAGCTGTCGGCGTACGGGAGGGGCAGCTCCGGGACGTACACGATCGTGTCGACTCCCGCACCTCCCAGAACAAGGACATCGGTCTCGGCGCTCATGGGTGTTCCTCTCCGGCCGACCGGCAACTGTGGCTGTCGGCAGGCGAGTCAAGCAGGGCAGCCACGGCGATCGCAAGATGTTGCAGAATCCTCCCGCAAGCTTTTGCTTCTCATCTGCGAACCCGGCCGTCTGCGACCCATCGCCTCGACCCCGCGGCGGCCGGGTCACCGGACCGTGCCGGGCCCGGTGCAGGGGGCCGCGTGCAGCCGGCTCGCCGTCGCTTCCGTTCCCTCAGGCG
Organism: Streptomyces sp. NPDC048411; assembly: GCF_040704695.1. Lineage (NCBI taxonomy): Bacteria > Bacillati > Actinomycetota > Actinomycetes > Kitasatosporales > Streptomycetaceae > Streptomyces > Streptomyces sp. NPDC048411. The sequence goes on along the minus strand of NZ_JBEZKL010000007.1, from coordinate 93,485 downwards.
CGGACCAGTCCGTTCCCTCAGGCGCGGACCAACGGCGTGTCGACCAGGTGCTCGGCTTCTGGTGCAGCCACGACTGGCTGCCGTGCTGTGCGTACCCGAGTGACGTCAGGCGCCCCGACGCGGGGCGCGTCGACCGGTAGCGCATGCGGTGATACTCGCCAGCGCACTGTGTCCGTCGCAGGTGGGAGGCGTTCGCTCCCGGGCAAGCCCCCGTGCGCTGGCAGGCATGTGCGGTTGCCCTGCCGCTCTAACCTCGGCGGGGCAACCCACGACCGGTGAGCCGGGGAGCGAGGAGAAACATGAGTACGAACGAGCAGGCGGATGCGGGGGTCGTCGGGCTGGGTCCGGGCGGCGAGCTGAACGGCCCACCAGCCGCTCGCACGGCCCTGGAACCCAGGCGATGGCGCACCATGCCGGGCCGCGACCCCGGCGAGCCGCACCGGTCCGCCACTCCGCTGGAGCTCCTCTTCGACCTGTGCTTCGTCATCGCGGTGGCGCAGGCGTCCAGGAGTCTGCACGAGGCACTGTCCAACGGGGAGTACGCCACCGGTGTCCTGCGCTTCGCGCTGGTCTTCTTCACCATCTGGTGGGCGTGGATGAACTTCACCTGGTTCGCATCCGCCTACGACACGGACGACCTCCTGTACCGGCTGACGGTGTTGGTCCAGATCACCGGGTCGCTCGTGCTCGCCGCCGGCGTTCACAGCGCGTTCGAGGAGGGCGATCTGCGGGTCATCACAGCCGGATACGTGGTGCTGCGCACGGCGCTGGCCGCCCTGTGGCTGCGTGCCGCGTGGTCCGATCCCGCTCGGCGGCCGACCGCCCTGCGCTTCGCCGCCGGAGTGACGGTGTGCCAGATCGGGTGGGTCGGGCTGCTCGGTCTCCCGGCCTCGGCGCGGCTGCCGGGCATGGCCGTGATGATCGTCGCGGAGGTATCCGTCCCGGTATGGGCGCAGTCTGCCGGGATGACCCCATGGCATCCACGCCACATTGCCGAGCGCTACGAACTCTTCACCCTGATCGTCCTCGGGGAGTCCGTCGCGGCAGCCACCGTCGCCGTCCAAGGCGCCTTCGACCGGCACCAAGGCACCGGTTCGCTGTACGCGGTGGCGGCCGGTGGACTGTTCACGGCCTACGCCATGTGGTGGCTGTACTTCGCCAGACCCGCGCACACCCTGCTCGCTACGACGCACCGGGGCCACCGCAGGAGATTCACCTGGGCCTACGGCCACTACCTGATCTTCGCTTCGGCGACCGCCGAGGGAGCCGGCCTGGCCGCGTACGCCGATCACGTCACGCGTCGCACGGACGCCTCGCCGTTGGCCGCCGGCGCGGCGGTCACCGTCCCCGCGGCCGTCTTCCTGATCACCGTCTGGGCCGTACACCTGCGCCCCCACCAAAGAACCGCGACCGAGGGGATTCCGTATGCCGTCGCCGCGGTCGGCGTCCTGCTGGCCGCTTGCTCCCCGGCCCCTGCCCTCGTCGCCGGCGCACTGCTTGCGGTCCTGGTCGTGGTGGTCACGGTGCCGCGCCGGTGAAGAAGCCCGCAGCCGGATCTCACCCTGCGCCAAGACCGAAGGGCCGCGCGGTCGAACTCTCCGTAGTTCGGCCGCGCGGCCGCCTACGCCGCCTGTCGCCTCGTCAGCTCGTCGCGTGTACCGCGTCGCGGATCAGTTCGGCGACCTCCTCGGGCCGGGACACGGCCACGGCGTGCGAGGCGCCCTCGATCTCGACGATCGTCGCCCCGGCCCGCTTCGCGCCGAAGCGCTGGACCTCGGGGTTGATCGCCCGGTCCGCGCCGGCGACGAGTGCCCAGGAGGGCTTGGTCTTCCACGCGGCGGCCGAGGCCGTCTCCGTGAATGCCGAGGCGGACAGCGGACGCTGTGTCACCGCCAGGACCTTGGTGACCGGGGCCGGGACGTCGGCGGCGAAGATGTCCCCGAACGCCTCGGCCTTGATGGTGACCTCGACACCAGGCTCGGCGCCCTCCACGGGGTACGTCGTCTCCTTCAGGTTGCTGACGAGCGGCGAGAGAGGGAAGCGGCCCTGCAACTCGCCCAGGCTCTCGCCCTCTTCGGTGACATAGGCCGCGATGTAGACCAGCCCGACGACGTTCTCCGCGGCGCCTGCCACGGAGATGAGCGCACCACCATAGGAGTGGCCGACAAGCACCACCGGACCGTCGATCTGAGCAGCCACGGAAGCGATGTACGCGGCGTCGGACACCAGGCCGCGCAGCGGGTTCGGCGGCGCGACCACGGGGACGCCGTGGTTCTGAAGTTCCGCGATGACCCCGGTCCAGCTGGCGGCGTCCGCGAAGGCTCCGTGCACGAGAACGGCTGTGGGGGTGGGGGTGGTGGTCATGCTTGGGTTGTTCTCCTTGTTGTCGGGTGGAAATGAGCGTGGAGCGCGGTGTCAGCCGGCGTGGAGCGCGGTGCGCAGGGTGCCGACGGCCAACGTGATGGCGGCCTGGGCGGCGTGGGTCTCGCGCAGGGCGTTGAGCATGACGAAGTCGTGGATGATGCCCTGGAAACGAACGGCGGTGACGGGGACGCCGGCCTCGCGGAGCTTGTTGGCGTAGGCCTCGCCTTCGTCGCGCAGTACGTCGGCCTCGCCGGTGATGACCAGGGCCGGCGGCAGCCCGGTGAGCTGCTCGGTGGTGGCCCGCAGCGGGGAGGCGGTGATCTGGGCGCGTTCGGCCTCGTCGGTGATGTACTGGGCCCAGAACCACTGCATGCCGTCGCGACGCAGGAAGTAGCCGGTGGCGAACTGGTGGTAGGAGCCGGTGTCGAAGTTCGCGTCGGTGACCGGGTAGAAGAGAACCTGCTGGACCAGCGGTACGTCGCCGCGCTCCTTGGCCATCAGCGTCAGTGCGGCGGTCATGTTGCCACCGACCGAGTCGCCGGCCACGGCCAGCCGGGTGCCGTCGAGGTCCTTGGACCCGCCCTGCTGGACGACCCATCGGGCGACCGCGTAATTCTGCTCGATGGCGACCGGGTAGCGGACCTCGGGAGAGAGGTCGTACTCGGGGAAGACCACGGCGGCGTTCGCGCCGACGGCGAGTTCGCGTACCAGGCGGTCGTGGGTGTGCGCGTTGCCGAACACCCAGCCGGCGCCGTGGATGTAGAGGATCACCGGCAGGGTCCCCTCCACGCCGGCGGGCCTGACGATGCGCGCGCGGACACTGCCCGTCGGACCGTCCGGGACAGTGATCTACTCCTCGTCGATCTGCAGCTTGTCGATCTCGCCGGACTGCACCTCGTCGACCGCCTTGCGCCCCTCGGCGAGCGGCAGGTCGAAGAGGTAGGGCGGATTGGCGATCGCCTCGGCGAACGCGGCTGCCGCCGGCTCCAGCACCGGCTGGACCGGCTCCACGACGTCGGACATGTGAGTCTCCTGAGTTTCCTGTGATGCGCCGGCCTCTCCGGCGAGGCGATTTCGGGCCGGACGTATGGATCTGCGGCACCGTCGGTCACCACGCTAAAACCGTGAAGACGGCGGAGATTGACCGCCAGTGCACCGACGCTGACCCCGCAGTGCAGGGAAAGGAAGGCAGTGCACTGTCGGAACGCATGCAGTGCACTGCCGAGATGCACAGGTGCTTCGGGTCGAAATCGCCTGGCGGCGAAGCAGTTGCGGGCTTCGGGGATTCGGGCTTGGCACCGAGCTGGGAGCCCACCGGGACTTCAGTCCGATGAAGCGTGGGCGCAGTAATTCGATGCGCCCTCGCCTCTCTTCCGCCCGCCGCTGTCACCGAAGTCGGAAGTCCCTGATGTGACCACGACCGTGCTGACCCTGACCCTGACCGAACTGGCCGCGGACTCCGCCTCGGCCGGGCCAGTGCCCCGGCCCGGCCGGCGGATCGTGTCCGTCCTCGCCATGTTCCTCGGCGCCCTCGCCGGTGCCGTGCTCCTGCGGCACGCCGGACTCGCCCCCATTCTGGGCCTGGCGCTGGTGCTGCTCGCGGCGACCTCTGTGGCCGGGCATCGCCTCTCGGCCTCGAACGCCGCCTGGACCAGGCCGCAGTCGTGAAGGGGCGCGAGCCCCGCACCCGGGTCGTGGTGCGGGGCCCGCCTCTTCCGGTCGGTCTCAGACCGACCGGCCCCGGTCGGCCGTTCGCCGCTGCCGCGTGCCGGCGCTCGCACGCCACTGGGTCGGGGACACCCCGTAGGCGCGGCGGAAGGCATGGCTGAAGTGGGCCGGGCTGGTGAAGCCCCAGCGGGCGGCCACGGCCGAGATCGCCAGGTCGGCCGCGCCGGGACGGGCCAGTTCGGCCCTGCACGCCTCGAGTCGCCGTTGGCGTACCCAGCCGCTGACCGTGGTGCCCTGCGCGTGGAAAAGCTTGTGCAGGTAGCGCAGGGAGATGTGATGCTCGTCGGCGAGCATGCGGGGAGACAGCTCGGGCTCGCCGAGGCGGCACTCGACGGAGGCCTTGATCCGGTCCAGCACCGTGACCGGCCCCGCCTCGGCCCCGGGCCGCCCGTCCGTGTCCACCAGGTCTTCGGCCAGGGTCGAGAGCAGACCCGTGACGGTGCGCGCGAGTCGCTCGCGTACCTGGGGCGAGGCGGAGCCGATCTCCTGCGCCAGCCCGGACAGGAGCGGCAGAATCAGTTCTGACGGCCTGTCGGCCGTGCCGCAGACGGCCCTCGCGGTGACCCGGCGCATCTCCGCCTCGTCCAGCTTCAGGATCGGGCGGGGAACCATCAGGACACAGGCCCGGTGCGGCTCCGGCAGGACAAGGGTGAACGGTCGGCTCGCGTCGTAGAAGGCCAGGACTCCCGGGTGCAGCTGCGCGGCGCGACCGTCCTGGAACAGCAGCGTCGAACCCTCCAGCTGGACGCGGGCGAACATGTACGCGCGGCCGTCTGCCGCCGCTCCCTCCGGGGTCCGGAGCACCTTCACGGGGTCCGACTCCTCGGTCGCGACCTGAAGCGATCCCAGCCGGTCCGCCTTGAGGGACCCCTTCCAGGACCGCGGGTCTCCCCGGACGACCAGGTCCAGATCGACGTAGGCCCGCGAAAGGGCCCCCTTCCAGGCCGGGACGCTGCCCGCGGGCCCGACGGTCTCCGTGGACAGGTCCATCGGCGGCACATCGGCCGTCAGCAGTGCTCGGTCCGGCATGTCACTCGTCTCCCTCGACGGAGCATCGGCTCCGCTCGTGTCGCAGCCACTCGGTCGGCGACGTCCCGTACTCCCGGCGAAACGCCCGTCCGAAATGGGACGTGCTGGTGAATCCCCAGCGGCGGGCGACGCTTCCCACGCCGGTGCCCCGCGCGGCGGTGGCCGTCAGCTCCCGGCGGCACTCCTGCATGCGCAGCTCACGGATCCAACGGCTGACCGTCGTGCCCTCCCCCTCGAACAGCCGGTGCAGATACCGCACCGAGATGTGATGGGCCCGTGCGACGGCCTCGGGGGTGAGGTCCGGTTCCGCCAGATGCCAGCGGATGAACCGGTGGATGCGCAGCAGCAGGACGCGGTCAGCGCCGGGCAACCTCGTCGGCTCCGCGCCGAGTTGCTGCGCCGCGGCCGCGGCCAGCAGGTCCACCGCGCTGCCGGCCAGTTGCTCGGCGGCGGACGGGGAGTACGACTCGGACGTGTCCGCCAGGCGCGACATGAACGGCGAGAGCAGGGCCGCCAGCCCGGTCTCCGGGCGCATGGACCTCGCCGTGATCTGCCTGATGTCCGCCTCCGCCAGGCCCAGGAGGTTCCGGGGCACGGCGAAGATCTTCAACTGGAACCGTCGGGGAAACCGTGTACGGAAGGGGCGAATCGTCTCGAAGAACGCGACATCGCCCGGTCGTAGCTCCGTGGCGCGGTCATCCTGCTCGACCTGGGCGAGGCCCCTGGTGAGTACGGCGGCGAACACCTCCTGGCCGTCGCCGCGGGCGATGAAGCGCGGGGCCCGGTGGACCACTCCGGGATCGCACTCGACCGTGCTGATCCGAAGGTCGCCGAGCTGGTCCGTACGCATGGTGGCGGCGTACGTGCCCCCATCCGCGGAGATGTCCATCCCCACGAGCTGCGCGAGGACGGCGTCGTGCCAGAAGTCCATGCTCTCGCTGAGGGGCACGGTGCTCGTGCACAGCACCTGACGCGGGCGTCGCCGCGTGGCGGAGTCCTGGACGTGGACACCGTCTCCCGGGAAGGAACCGAAACTCGTCGACATACCGGCCAGCGTGCCGTCACCCGGGTGGCGGACGCATCAGTCGGCCGACTGGTCCGGCCCCGCCTGCTCCGTCCTGCCCGGGCACAGCGGGCAGCCGCCCTCACCTCAGGTGGCCGCGAAGGAAGGATCCTCCCAGCAGCACGGCCGCCCGCGTGGGCGGGCTGTCGCGCAACGCGGTCAGCGACACGAAGTCGTGGACCGTGCCCAGGAACCGGGCTGTGGTCACCTCGACTCCGGCACGACGCAGCCGGTCCGCGTACCGCTCGCCCTCGTCCCGTGTCACGTCGGCCTCCGCCGTGATCACCAGCGCCGGCGGCAGCCCGGTGAGCTCCGCGACGCTCGCACGCAACGGGGACGCGGCCGGCTCGTCCCGCTGCCGGGGATCGTCGGCGTACTGCTGCCAGTACGAGCGCAGCGCCTCCCGGGTGAGCAGATAGCCCGTGGCGAACTGCCGCTGGGAGGGGCTGTCGCAGCGGGCGTCGGTGAGCGGGTAGTACAGCAGTTGGGCGCGGACCCTCGGGCCGCCGCGCGACTTCGCCATCAGCGTGAGCGCCGTGGCCACGGTGGCGCCGGCGCAGTCTCCGGCGACCGCCAGCCGGTCGGCGTCGAGGCCGAGTGCCCCCGCCTGCCGGACCAGCCAGGTCATCAGCGCGTAGCACTCCTCGAGGGCCACGGGGTAGCGGGCCTCGGGAGTACGGCTGTACTCGGGGACGACAGCGGCCACGCCGGCGCCTCGCACGAGCTCGCTGACGAGCCGTGCGTGGGTCTGTGCGTCTCCCAGCATCCACCGGCCCCCGTGGGCGTAGAGCACCGTGGGAAGCGGGCCGGTGAGGCCCGACGGCCTGAAGATCCAGAAGCCGACCAGGCCGGAGGGCCCCACGGGCGCCACGTGGAAGGTGGCGTCCACCTCGAAGTCGTCGACCAGGTGGATCTGAGACTCCCGCAACGCCTGTCGGCCGTCGACCGGTCCCAGCTCGTGCAGAAAGGGGGGTGCCGTGGACGCGTCGACGAGCCGCTGCACCAACGGATCAAGGATCACGGCCGACGGTCGCCTTTCCCCCGCTTCCCCCTCGGGGTACGACTGCATCCGGTTCGCCTCTCGCGCGGCCCTCGGGGTTCTGGTTCGTCGCCCGTCACCTGTCGTGCAGGAGGTCCCGCAGTTGGTGGCGGCTGCTGATGCCGAGCTTCGGATAGATGTTGTAGAGGTGCGAGCCCACGGTACGCGGCGAAAGGAAGAGCCGATCGCCGATCTCGCGATTCGACAGTCCGTTCGCGGCCAGCCGCGTGATCTGCTGTTGCTGGGCCGTCAGTTCGGCCAGGCGATCGGCCGACGCGGGAGCCTGGGCCACCCCGGTCGCGCGCAGCTCACCGCGGGCCCACGCGGCAAGGTGCCGGGCGTCGAGCCGGGCCGCGACCTCCAGCACCGCGGTCAGCTGCGCTCGGGCCTCCAGGGGCCTTCTGCTCCTGCGCAACCAGATCGCGTAGTGGAGACGGGCCCGGGCCCGCTCCAAGGGCCACGTGTCCGCCTCCGGATTGACCAGGGCCAGCCGGAAGTGGTGCTCGGGGTCGGCATCCTCGTCCACGAGGGCCGCCGCATGATGCATCAGGAGCGTCATCCGCGTCGTCGGTCGCGCACCCTGGCGTTCCCGTACGTCCCCGAGGATGCGCGCCGCCTCCTGCTGCCGGCCGATGCGCCGGGCGGCTGCGGCCAGTTCGCTGATGGAGTGCGGTGAAAGGAAGGGATCAAGGGGCGAGCCGTCCTCCCCGAACAACGCCCGCAAGTGCCGGAAGGCCCGGTCAGCGTCCCCGAGGACCATCGCGGTCAGACCGCAGGCCCGCAGCATCCTGGCGTGTGTGGACCGGTTCTCGTCCAGACTGACGGAGCGCCAGTGGGGCCCGGTGAACGGGACGTCCGGCATCGTCTCACCACGAAGCGCGCGGAGGGTCACCTCCAGGGCTTCGAGGTCCATGTCGACACGGGTCAACCGGTGGACGGCGGCGGCGGACCGGCCCTCCTCGATCACCGCCTCGGCCTCGGCCCACCGCCCGATGCTCACGAGGGTGTCCACCTGGGCCGCGAGCGTCCATGCGCGCGGCCCCAGCGTTCCCCGCGTGCCACGGAGCGCTCCGGCCTGCCGATACTTCTCCGCGCACAGCTCCGACTCGTCGGCGTAGTGGGCGACCGAGGCGGTCGCCAGCAGACGGGTCAGCCGGCCCGCACCGTCGAGGGGTTCGGAGAGGGGGACGGTCAACCTTCGCAGCGCTTCGCTGCCGCCCTGTACGGCAGAATCGATCCCCGCCGACACGGCGGCCTCCAGGGAGGCGAGGACCTCGGGCCCGGCGAGCTCGTGGAAGAACCCGTCCTGCTGTGCGCACCGGTCCTTCTCGGCCTGCGCTGCCCGGACCGCGTGGTCGAGCAGTCGCGTCAACCGCAGCCGATGCTCGGGCAGCCCGGACTGGCGGGAGATCCCCGTGGCGACCGCGGCCAGCGCGAAGGAGGTCGTTGCACGGCTCGGCGGCGTGCGCTGCCACACGTCGAGCAGGAGGTCGAAGGCCTCCCGCTGGAACGAGAGCAGCGACAGCGCTCCACTCATGGCGCAGGCCGCGACGCACAGCAGTTCCGGGTCGCCGTTCACCCGGGTGAACCGTTCGTACAGGTCGCGCACCCATTCCGGGTCCCCGACGTCGCTCGCGACGGCCAGCGCTCCGGCCAGACGCCGAGCCCGGTCGTGGACGCCGGGGCTGAAGCGTGCGGCTTGTTCCAGTGCCTTCGCCGAGGCGAAGCAGTCTCCGGTCTGCGCGGCCTGGGTGGCGGCTTCCTCCAGGGCCGCAGCCACCGCCTCGTCCGGGCCGATGGCTGCTGCGGCCAGGTGCCAGGCCCGACGTGCGGCGACCTGGCCTCGTGCGGCGGCGAGATCCCGGTGGGCCTGCTGCCGCAGCTTCGCGGCGTGCCGGTGGAATGCCGCAGTGCGGATCAGCGGGTTGCGGAACGCGAGACGGCCGTCGGCGATGGTGATCAGGTCGGCTTCCTCCGCCTGGACCCACACGCTGAGGTCGTGGGTGCCCAATGCGGCCATGACGGTGACGAGTTCGTCCTCCTGCAAGGAGGCCGCGGCGTACAGCAGGGCCCGCTGCGTTTCCTCGGGCAACTCGTCCAGTCGTGCGGCGAACATCTGCTGGATACGCGCCGTCTGCCGCGGGTCCGCACCTGCCGGTGCCGGCCCGCTTGCGCCGTACGCCGCCCGGCTCAGCTCGACGACCGCCAGCGGGTTCCCCTCCGCCTGCCGGAGCAGGTCCAGCCTGGCCCGTCCCGCGGGTGCGCCGGGCTGCGCATCCAGAAGCCGGGCCGATGCCCGGTGCGACAACGGGCCGAGCGACAGATCGGCGGCCTCATCACGCCGTCGTCGACAAGGATCGACTGCCTCTGGCCACAGGTGGTCAGCCACCCGTTCACGGACCGGGAGGAGGCTCTGAAAGGCCTGACCCACGCGGTGGACACACTGCAGGACGGTTCCCTGTCCGACTTCGTCGTGCTCGGCGCCACAGCCTGGATCCTGGACGAGACCGACCAGGCCGTACGCCTGCTCGGCCAGGCCCTGGACCATCTGCGACGGGCTGCGACGGCCGGCGCCAACTGCACCGTCGCGCAGGCCCTCGCCCTCGCACAGTTCGAGAGCGGAGCCTGGACCGCGGCCCGATCCGCCGCCGAGGACGCCTTCTGGATGGCGACAGAGTCAGGCGCGGACAACGTCACCGTGGGATCATCGATCCTGCGGGCCACGCTGCTCGCCGCCCGAGGGGACCACGAGGCCGCGCGTGCGCAGGCCGGCGATGCCGTCCGCGGCGTCGACCTGCTCGATTCCCGCAGCCTGTATGTGCGTCACTGCCAGGCGCTCGGCACGGCAGCCGTGGCGGAGGGCGACCACAAGGCGGCGTACGAGCACTTCCGGCGCATGTTCACCCAGGACTTCCACCCCGCACCCGTGCACTACCACGCTTCCCTGTACCACCTCGCCGATCTTGCCGCCGCAGCCGTCCGCGCCGGCCAGGCGGACGACGCCCGCTCCGTGCTCCGCGCCGCAGAGACGACCCTGGGCGCGTCCCGCTCCGCCCGCCTTGACGCGATCGTGCATCGTGCCTCGGCCCTGCTGAGCGATCCCGAGGACGCGGAGCCCCATTTCCGTGCGGCGCTCGCCGACCCGGCCTGCCTCCGATGGCCTTTCGAGCACGCCCTCGCGCAGTTGGACTTCGGCGAGTGGCTGCGGCGGCGCCGACGGGCCGCGGAGGCACGCACCGTTCTCGGCACTGCCCTCGGAATCTTCGAACGGCTCGACGCACGCCCCTGGATCGAGCGAACCACGGCCGAACTCCGCGCGGCAGGCGTGGCCGTGGCGGATTCCGCGGCGCCCGAAGCGGTGGCCGACCTGACGCCGCAGGAGTTGCAGATAGCCCAACTGGCCGCGGAGGGCCTGACCAACCGGGACATCGGCGCCCGGCTCTATCTGTCTCCCCGTACCATCGGCTTTCATCTGCACAAGATCTTCCCCAAGCTCGGCATCACGGGCCGCACCCAACTGCGCGATGTCCTCGGCCCTGCACGCCTGCCGGATCACTGAGGGGGGATTCCCCGCACGGGGTGCTTACTCAGGATGGAGACCCGGTTGAAGGCGTTGATGGTGATCGCCACCCAGATCACCGCGGAGATCTCGTCCTCGGTGAGGACCTGGCGGGCCGCGGCGTACGCTCTCTCCTGCTCGACGGCGTGCGCGGGTTCGGTGGTCGCCTCCGCAAGGGCGAGTGCCGCGCGTTCCCGGACCGTGAAAAGTTCGGTGTCGCGCCAGGCAGCCAGCACACCCAGGCGCTGCGTCGTCTCGCCGGCGCGCAGCGCGGCCCCGGTGTGCACGCTGAGGCAGTACGCGCAGCCGTTGATCTGCGACACGCGGAGGTTGATCAGCTCCACCAGACCGCGGTCGATCCCCGCCTCGGCGGCGGCCGCGCGGACCGCGTCGGCCGTCCCGACGAGTGCGCGGTAGGCCTGGGGGCTCTGCTTGTCGATGTAGACCCGTCGGCTTGCCAGGTCTGCTGTCGTGTCACTCAACGTGGACTCCTCCAGGGCCGCTTCCGGCCCTCGCTCCTCTGCCGTGCGCATGCGGGGGCATGGACTTAGTATGCAGAATGATTGTTGAATATGAAATCATCATTGGCTGAGAGGGGCGTGCGGTGAGCGATGTCGAAGTGGATCCGGTCGAACAGCGGCAGGATGCGGCAGGCCACGGCGAGTCTGCCGTGCAACGTGTCGATGTGCTGTCCGCGCGGGACGTCCCGTTGGGCGGGCCGCGCGCGATGACGGTACGGCGCACGCTGCCGCAGCGGGCGCGGACGCTGATCGGGGCCTGGTGCTTCATCGACCACTACGGCCCCGACGACGTCGCCGACACAGGTGGCATGGACGTGGCTCCTCATCCGCACACCGGTCTGCAGACCGTGAGCTGGCTGTTCAGCGGAGAGATCGAGCACCGCGACAGCCTCGGCAGCCACGCGCTCGTCCGGCCCGGCGAGCTCAACCTCATGACCAGCGGGTACGGCATCAGCCACTCGGAGGTCTCCACCGCCCGCACCACCGCGCTGCACGGCGTCCAGTTGTGGGTGGCTCTGCCGGAAGAACACCGGCACACCGGACGTGACTTCCAGCACTACGTCCCGCGACGGGTCCGGGTGGACGGAGCCGACATCAGGGTATTCCTGGGCTCGTTGGCGGGTGATGCCTCTCCGGTACGGACCTTCACACCCTTGCTCGGCGCCGAACTCGTTCTCGACCCGCGCTCGACGACCACCTTCCGCGTGGATCCCGGCTTCGAGCACGGCCTGCTCGTCGACGAAGGGAACGTACGTGTCGACGGAACACTTCTGCACCCGGCCGAGTTGGGATACATCGGCACCGGAGGCGACGCCCTGACCCTGACGAACGAGACGGAAAGCCCGGCCCGCGTGGTGCTGTTGGGCGGCACACCGTTCCAGGAATCGATCGTCATGTGGTGGAACTTCATCGGTCGCAGCCACGAGGACATCGTCGAAGCGCGGGCAGCGTGGGAGAACGCCTCCGATCGTTTCGGAAGTGTCGACGGTTACGAAGGCGGCCGCATTCCCGCGCCGGGCCTTCCGAACGCCCGCATCGCACCACGCAAGAATCCTGCACCCCACTGAGTGACGTACGACACCGAAAGGCCCGTCATGACCCAGCACGCATCCGAGCCGACCGTTCAGAGAGTCGACTCCAGGCACCGTTACGAGGTCCTGGTCGACGGCGAACGCGCGGGCCTCACCGCCTACCGCGACCGCGACGGACAACGTGTCTTCTTTCACACCGAGATCGACGACGCCTTCGCAGGCCAGGGCCTGGCCTCGCTCCTCGTGGAGCAGGCCCTGACCGACGTACGCGCCTCCGGAAAGCGCATCGTGCCGGTCTGTCCGTACGTGGCGAAGTTCCTCAAGAAGCACGACGAGTTCGCGGACATCACCGACCCGGTGACGCCGGAGGTCGTGCAGTGGCTGGAGACCGCCCTGAAGCGGTGACCGCCCCGCGGCTCGCGTCGCACGTCCCCTCCTGTCACTTCCGGGCAAACAGCGGTGCGCTCGAGGACAACAGGGCCGCCGCGCCGGTCGGACGAGAGAGCGCGAAGGGCTGGAAGGCTGAGCGGAGCTGCCCGCCGGAGGTGTCCGGCTGAACAGCCCCTGCCTTCCGGCCCTTGGCTATGTCAGGGCTATACGCCACCGCCTCGACTGCCCGCGGGTACCGCGGCCGGCGTGGACTGTTCGCCCGCCGCGGGCGGTGCGGTGTCCGTGCCGACGGGGCGGCCCGGCCACCAGAAGGTACGGCCGACGTCCAGGGCCAGGGCCGGGACGAGGACGGACCGCACGAGGAAGGTGTCGATCAGGACACCGACGGCCACGACGATTCCGATCTCGATGAACGCCACCTGCGGGGCCGCGGTGAGCGCGGCGAACGTCGCCGCCAGCACCGCGCCGGCGCTGGTGATGACGCCGCCGGTGGAGGTGAGTCCGCTCAGTACCCCGGCGCGGTGGCCGCGGTGACCGACCTCCTCACGGATCCGGTGGATGAGGAAGATGTTGTAGTCGACGCCGAGTGCCACCAGGAACAGGAAGCCGATCAGCATGACCTGGATGTCCACCGCGGGGAATCCCAGGACGTGCTGGAACAGCTGCCAGCTGATGCCGAGGGCGGCGAAGTAGGACAGCACCACGGTCGCCATCAGCAGCAGGGGCGCAACCAGGGCCCGGAGCAGGACGGCCAGGATGAGGAAGACCACGGCAAGCACCAGCGGGATCACCGCCTTGCGGTCGTGGGCCTGCGCCTCGGTCTTCTCCTGTGCCATCGCGGTCGGGCCGCCGACCTTGGCGTCGGCGCCGGGGACGGCGTGCACGGCGGCGCGGATGCGGTCGACCGTGCGGGCCGCCGCCGCGCTGTCCGGGCTGTCCTTCAGCACGGCCCGGGTGCTGGCGAGAGTGCCGTCCGTGGACTTCTCCGGCGCGGCGACCTCGGCAACCCCGTCGATGCCCTTCAGCGCGGCGGCGACCGCGGGTGCGGCCTCGGCCTTGCTGATCACCTCGGCGGGCCTGCTCTGGCCGGCCGGGTAGTGGTCGGCGAGGAGTTCCTGGCCGGCGATCGAGCCGGGCTTGCCGACGATGAGATGCTCGTCGTCGAGACCGGTCTTCAGGCCGAGCGAGCCGAGGGCCAGCACGGTGAGGACGAGGGCGGAGCCGATCCACACCAGGCGCGGACGACGGGAGATCCTGCCGCCGACCCGGTCCCACAGGCGGTGGTTGGCGTTCTTCACGGCCACTCCGGCGCGCGGCACATTGGGCCAGAACACCCAGCGTCCGAGGATCACCAGAACGGCCGGGAAGAGCGTGGTCATCGCGGCGAGACCGCAGATGATGGCGATGGCCCCGGCAGGGCCGAGCGTGTAGTTGAAGCCGACGTCCGCCTGTGTCAGGCAGAGCAGCCCGATGCTGACGGTCGCCGCGGACGCCGCGATCGCGGGGACAGCCCTGCGGACCGCGGTCTGCAGGGCCTCGTGCCGGTCCTCGTGGACCCGCAGTTCCTCGCGGTAGCGGGCCAGCAGCAGCATCGCGTAGTCGGTGCCGACACCGAACAGCAGTGCCGTCACGACGATCTCGTTGCCGCCGCCGACCGTGAGCCCGAAGCCCTCGGCGAGGAGGTACGAGACAGCCTGCGTGGTGAGGAACGCGACACCGACGGTGAGCAGGGGCAGCAACCACAGGATGGCACTGCGGTACATGATCAGGAGCAGGGCGGCGACGACGAGGACCGTGATGAGGGTCAGCGCGCGGCCGGTCGACTCCCGTGCGTCGGCGGCGTCCAGCGAGTTGCCCGCCGGGCCGGTGAGTCTGGCTTCAAGGCCGTCCGGCCGGTCGGCGGTGGCCCGGGTCCGTACCTTCTCCGCGTTGTCCGCGAGTGCGGTGCCGTCCTCCTTGTCGAGGGGCACGAACGCGGTCAGTGCCTTGCCGTCGTCGGATGGCCTGGCCGGCCCGACCTCACCGGCCGCGAAGGTCGCGAACTCCTTGATGTCGGACGCGACCTTGGCCTTGTCCTCGGCGGTCAGCCCGCTGTCCCGTACGTAGACGACGATGCCGAGGGAGATCTTGCCGTCGGCGAACCGGTCGGCGAGTCCGGCGACATCGGTGGACTCGGCCCCTCGGGGCAGCTCGATGGTCAGCTCGTCCTTCGCGATCTCCGAGAGCTGTCCGGCGAGGGGCACGGACGCGACGACGATGATCAGCCAGGTGATCAGCGTCAGCCACTTGCCCTTCCTTCCTCCTGGCGATTTCAGGAGCCGGTCGGCCCAGCGGTGCGGTCGTGACATGGGGACTCCTCGTCCAGGGTGCGGGATGTGCGGGGCACGGGCGCGTGGTGCGTGGTGCGTAGGGGAACGGTTCAGGCGGCGGGCTGTTCGGCGAGCGCCGCCTCCGCGTCGTGGCGCTGGATCCAGAAGGTGTCGGCGACGATCACGAGATCGGCCCGTGCGGTGGACCCGTCGGCGAAGGGAAGTTCCACGCCGTCGAGGTCCTCGGCGTAGCCGGTGCACCGGCTGTCCAGGCGCAGGGAGTCCGCCGGGAGGCGGGCGGCGAGCAGGGCTGATTTCCCTGATTTCCCCGAATGAGGTCATGACTCATCGGGCGCAGCACGCCCGCGGGGGCTATACGGCGCCTGTACAGCGAGAGTTGTCAGGAATTCAGATAGGCGAGGACGGCGAGAACGCGACGGTTGTCGTCGTCGGACGGTACGAGGTCGAGTTTCGTGAAGACATTCGATGTGTGCTTGGTGACGACCTTCTCGCTGACACCGAGCCGCCCGGCGATGGCGGCGTTGGAGCGGCCCTCCGCCACCAGTCCAAGCACTTCCCGTTCCCGTGCGGTGAGCCGGCCCAGGGGGGCGTCGGAGGCGTTGCCCGCCAGGAGCTTCGCCACCACATCGGGGTCCATCGCGCTGCCGCCCGCGGCCACCCGGCGCACACAGTCGATGAACTGGCGGCTGTCGAAGACGCGGTCCTTGAGCAGATAGCCGACCCCGCCCGAACCGTCCGCCAGCAGCTCACGGGCGTAGAGCTGTTCCACGTACTGCGAGAGCACGAGCACCGGGAGCCCCGGGATCCGGCTGCGCGCCTCGATGGCGGCGCGCAGGCCCTCGTCGGTGAAGGTGGGCGGGAGCCGTACGTCGACGAGCGCGATGTCCGGCCGGTGTTCGATCAGGGCGTCCAGGAGGGCGGGGCCGGTGTCCACAGCGGCGGCGATCTCGAATCCATGGGCGGTCAGGAGGCGCACGAGCCCTTCCCTCAGGAGGAAGAGGTCTTCGGCGAGAACCATGCGCACGGGATCTCCATCGTCGCCATCGTCGGACCACCCTGAGGGCTGTTCACGGCAAGTATGCCGTCGAATGCGGCAATGCGGCTCTCAATTCCGCGCAGCCCCGTTCCTGCGGATGCCGCGGCGCCACCGACCCCGTCGTCGGTCAGGCTGATGCGCAGGGCGTCCCGGTCGTGCCTGATGTCGATCCATACCCTCCCCGCCTTCGCGTGTTTCGCCACATTCGTCAGCAGTTCACTGACGGCGAAGTACGCGGCGGACTCGACGGGGGCGTCCAGCCGGCCGGGCAGGTCGACCACCACATCGACAGGGAGCGGACTGTCCAGCGCCAGGGCGCGCACGGCGTCTCCCAGACCCCGGTCGGAGAGGACCGGCGGATGGATTCCCCGTACGAGGTCGCGGAGTTCGCTCAGCGCCTTGGAGGACGAGTCCCTGGTCTCCATCAACAGGGTTCGCGCTGCCTCGGGGTTGGAGTCCAGGAGTTGTTCGACGGCATCCAGGTTCATGCCCATCGCGACGAGCCTGGCCTGCGCCCCGTCGTGGAGGTCGCGCTCGATCCTGCGGAGCTCCGCCGCCTGGCTGTCGACGACCGCGCCTCGGGTGCGGGTCAAATGACCGACCCGTGCGGCGAGTTCGGCGCTCGGCTGGCGGCCGAGAAGGGTGCGGGTGAAGCGGCCATGGGTCGTGATCAGCTTCGGTCCTGCCCACAGCCCCAGCCCGATGAACCCCATGCCGACGAAGGGCATCAGCCAGGTGCGCAGACCGGTCTCGCCGTGTACGTGGATCAGTCCTGCGTAGTGGTCGTCGTATCCGGCGGACACGAGGTCGTCCCAGACGAACGGGAAGACCAGGCCCTCCAGTCCGTAGACGAGCAGTGCCGCCGGCATGAGGGCGAGGACGGTGCCGGCGACGGGGTCGGTGATCGTCCACAGCATGTCCCGCCAGGTGGCGGGGTCGGACAGGAGTTGCCTGCAGTGTCGCCACCGGCCGAAGAAGCCGGGCTCCCGCGGCGGCAGTTCACGGTACGGCTGGGCGATCCGGACCCCCGACCAGACGTGGGCCAGCCTCCGCGACCGGTTCGCCAGCTTCCTGACGGCGGCCACGACCAGCGGCAGGAGCAGGACGCCCACGCCGAGGCCGAGATAGACCAGGGAGATCACCATCAGGACGAACAGGACGAGCTGAGGCGCCTTCTGCGCCGCCAGAGCCAGCCCCTGCAGTGGCGGCTGCCAGAGCTTGGGCGGTGCGGGTGTCGTCATCCGGGCCTCCTCGGTTCGGAACCTCTTGGTCCCTGCAGGCATCAGTCTGTCCTGCGACCGCTCCGGGAACATTGGGCCTGTCCCCCCTCTTCCAGGGGGGACCTAGGTCCCCCGCCTCGATGCCGGCGTTGAAGCTCAGCAGCGACAGCAGCAGTTCCCAGGACCGGTTCTCGTCGATGCCGAGCGCGCCGGCGAAGCCCAGGCCGTGGACGAGGCCGAAGAGGAAGACGGCCGGCAGCCACCAGCGCCCGGTCCCCTCGCGGTCGCGCAGGGCGACGTTGGCCAGCGCCACGACGGCGATCGAGGCGGCGATGACGGGCTCCACGACGGATCCCGGCACGTTCACGACGCCCGTGGCAGCCAGGAGGAACGTGACGCTGTGCGCGGCCGTGAAGGTGGTCGTCGCGAGAACGATGTCGCGCAGACCACGGGCGCCGATGAGCAGCGACAGCAGGAAGAGGACGGCGTACGCCGCCGTCAGATTGCCGCTCACGAGGAGCAACGCCGCAAGCGCTGCCCCCGCGAGCCGTTGTCCACCTGATCCGCCAACCGGCCGTACGCGCCGCTCTGCGGGCCGCATCAGCAGCCGTCCTTCCGGCTCGCCACAAGGTGTAGGGCACGCCGTGAAGATGCATGACATGCCCGCGGCGAATCCTGGGTGGCGCAGATGAATGGAGTGAAATCCCCCGTAAACAACCAGTGAAAGGATTGTCGGTGGGCTAGGTTCTGGATCACTTTCAGTGTCGGCGCCAGAGCCACGGAGGGTCACCGCAACCGAGATCATGAAGAGCGGCCGCGACGGATGCGACGGCTCCGCCCGTTCCGTGAGGGTCTGTCAAACGGGCTCTGTCGCACTGCCCCCGTCACGGACCTGGCCGTGGACAACAAGCCGACATCCTGAGTTCGCCGTCAATTTCACACGTGCTGGTTGGGCGATCCGGGGAAGGATCTACGTTGGGCCGAATGAGGGCGATGGGAAGCGCGGTCCACGTATGGACGCGACGGGGCATGTGGGGTTCCGTGCTGCTCTCAGCGGGTGCGTGGGGCGCTGGTGCGTTGCCGCAAGGCGTGCGGGACGGGGTGTGGGGAGCACCGGGCCCGCTCCTCACGGCGGTGGGTGCGACGGCGGCGTATGCCGGACTCGGGCTGCTGGTGTGGGCCTGGTGGCAGTTGGGCACGCTGTTGCGGGCCGGTGCGGTGATGAGCCGGAGGCAGCAGTGGAGCACGCTGGGATGCTGGGCGTTGCCCCTGCTGCCCGCGCCGCTGCTGTTCAGCGCTGACGTCTACAGCTACATGGCCCAGGGTGCGCTGGCCCAGCACGGCTGGAATGTCTACGAGGTCGGCCCGACGGCACTGGGCGGCTCGCTCGCCGCCAATGTCCCGGAGGTGTGGCGGAACGCACCGGCCCCGTACGGGCCGGTGTCCGTGCTGGTGAGCCAAGCCGTGGTATCGGTGACCGGGGAGCATCATGTGGCCGCCGCGGTCGTGGGGCTGCGGCTGGTGGCGCTCGCCGGGCTGGCCCTCCTGGCGTGGTCGGTGCAGCGGCTCGCGGTGCGGACGGGTGCCGGCGGTGGAGGGGCCTGGTGGGCGGCGCCGCTCAATCCGCTGGTGTTGGCGCATGTGGTGGGTGGGGCGCACAACGAGGCACTGATGGTCGGCCTGATGATGGCCGGTTTCGTGGCCTTCCGCTCCGGGCGATGGGGGCTGGGCACTGCGGTGCTGATAGGGGCCGTGCTGGTGAAGGCCCCCGCTGCGGTGGCATTGGGGTGTGCCGCGATGGTGGCGGTGGCCGCGCAGTCGGGCTGGCGGCGGCGCTGCGGTCGTGCTCTGGGGATCTCCCTGGTGGCCGGCGGGACGCTGTGGCTGGGTGTGACCCTGTGCGGGCAGGGCTGGGGGTGGCTGCGGACCATGCATACGCCGTCCGAGGTGTACACGCTGCTGTCGGTGAGCACGGACGTGGGCCGAGTGCTGGAGTGGATCGCGGCCGCGGTGGGATCGAACGCGGCGCCGGGGGCGGTGAGCGCGGCACGTACGGTCGGGACGTTGGCGGGGCTGGGCGCGGCAGTGTCCTTCATATGGCGTGCTCCCCGCAAAGGGGCGGAACGCGCTGCGGCAATGGGACTGCTGGCCTTGGTGATCTGCGCTCCCGCGGTGCAGGTGTGGTACCTGCTGTGGGGCGGGGTGCCGCTGGCTGCGGTGGCGTGGCGCACTCTGGCGGATGCCCGGGCGAAGGGGGCGGTGGTCGCTCTGCTCCTGCTGGTGCTGCCCGCGGGCCGGGGGCCGACCTGGACCTATGTGGTCGCCGCCGTCATCGGGGGGTCGGTGACCGTGGTGTTGCTGGCATGGACGGCTCAGCGGAGTCGGGAACAGACGGCCCTCGCCATGACCGGAGCCGCCGAAACAGGCCGGTTCCCGGCGCCTTCACCCTGATGGTGGCGTGAAGGCGGTACCCCGGTCGGCAGAGGTCCTGCGGCCGGGGCTTCCCGGGCATTCGCCCGCGATCGAGCGAAGTTGCTGGAGGGCACAACCATGACAACCGCCGTGGACGACAACGTCGTTCCGTCAAGTGGCCAAGACCCGCAGGACCCACAGCTTCGGTGGCCATCCCTGCCGGCGGTGCGGTCCGCGCTGGCCCGCCGAGCGGCATGGGTGCTGGCCGTGAGTTCCCTGGTGATGCTGCTGCTGGTGTGGATCCCCGCCTGCACCCGATCCGGCATGGTGGATCTACGGGTCTACCGCACCGGTTCCACCCATCTGCTCGCCGGCGACCTGTACGCCTTCCGGCTCGACCTGCCCGGCCCCGACATCTTCCGTCTGCCCTTCACCTACCCCCCGTTCGCCGCTGCCCTCTTCCTTCCCCTCTCCACGCTCCCGTTCCCGCTGGCGGCCGCCGCCTGGACCGCGGCCTCACTCCTGGCTCTGGTCGCCTTCGTTCACGGCAGCCTGCGCCTGGCCGCCCCGGACACACCGCCCGAGCAGCACCGGCAGCGGGTACTGCTGTGGAGCGCCGCCCTGATGTGGACCGAACCGGTCACCACCACACTCGCCTTCGGGCAGATCAATCTGCTGCTCGCGGCCTTGGTCGTCCTCGCTGTCCAGCAGCGCCCGGCAGCCGCGGCGGGATTCGGTGTCGGTATCGCCGCCGCGATCAAGCTGACCCCGGCGGTCACCGGTCTCTACTTCCTCATCCGCAGGCGCTGGGCAGCTGCCGCGTGGTCGGCCGTGGCGTTCGTCGCCGCGGCGGCGATCGGATGGTGGCTGGCGCCAGGGCCCTCCCGCGACTTCTGGCTCCACGCGGTGGGCGATGCCGCACGGGTCGGCCCCGTCGGGTCCGGGCTCAACCAGTCGCTGCGCGGAGCGCTTTCACGCTCCCTCGGCCACGATGTGGACATGTCCGCCCCATGGTGGACGGCAACTGCTCTGGTGAGCGTGCTGGCACTCTTCGCCGCGGTGCGCAGCGCGCAGCGGTCCGACCGGCTCGGCTGCCTGCTCGCAGTGCAGGTCTTCGGCCTCCTCGCCAGCCCCATCTCGTGGTCCCACCACTGGGTCTGGGCCCTCCCCGCCCTGTTCTGGCTCCTCCACACCCCGCATCGCACCCGTTGGCGCGCAGCCGCCCGGGCCGCCTGGGCGACGACGCTGCCCTGCCATCTCGCTTTCTGGCTGGTACAACTCCATCCCCGGATCACCTCGCTCGACTACTCATGGCCCCTCGCCGTGCTCGGCTGGGCCTACCCCGTGTGCGCACTGCTCACCCTCGTGGCTCTGACCTCTGCAGCCGCGCCTTCCCCGGCTTCCCTGCACGCCGGGGAAGGCGGCCGTCCGCTGTCCCTCTTCCGGGTGAAAACTGCCAGGCAAGTTTCAAAGTAGCTTCCACGGGTTCGGCGCCCGGGAGAGGCTGCGACGGTGCAGGCCTTGATGTATGCCTCGACGTTCCCTCGGTCCGCGCCTCGCCTGGCCCGGGGCAGCCCCAGGGCTTCTTCTAGACGATCTCGATGGAGAGCTGGGCACCCAGTTCCTCGAAGCCCAACGGGGCAGCAACCCTCTGGGAAGCCGCGGGCCGGCAATGCCGGCGTTCAAGTGGTGCGAGGCTGCCGGACCGGACGCTCCCAGAGGCCGCTCAGGTACGCGTGGAGGACGTCCTGCGCCTCTCGCGGGGTGAGATGGCCGATGAGAACGTGCGCGGTGAGGCCGTCCGCAAGGGCCAGGAGGGCGCGGGCCTCGCGCTGCGGATCGAGGGGCACGGCACAGTCGGCCCCCTCGCCGGCTTCCGAGACGAGGCGGGTGAACGCCTCTTGCAGGGCTGCGTAGTTCGCCTTCAGCGTCCTCGCGAGGGCCTCGCTGACAGCCGCCTGCGCAACGAAGGCGAGCCAGACCCTGGCCTCGGCGCGGTGCTCTTCCTGGAGCAGTGAGATCTCGCTCACCGCATGCCCCAGGGCCGTGCCGGCCGACTGGGCGGGGCTCCTGACGAGGCGGGCTTGTACGCGCTCACTGATCCGCTCGCCGATGTACCCGAGAGCGAACACGAGCATCTCTTCCTTGGTTCGGAAGCATCGCTGAACGGCACCCATCGACACCTGTGCACAGGCGGCGACGTCTCGAAGGGTCACTCCCTCCAGCCCGCGTTCGTCGGCGAGTCGGCAGACGGCCTCAGCGATCCGGCGACGCCGGTCTGCGTGATCCACCTGCTTGGGCATGCCCGGTCGCCTCCTTGGTTCCACGGTGCTCCGTTCCGCAGCCCACTTTATCCGATGCGCTCGCATCGGTTCACGGGCTACAGTTCCGATGCAAGTGCATCGGAAAATCGACGGGAAAGGTCACGAGCGCATGCATGATGCCCTCTGGAAGATGCCGGCCACCGCGCAGGCGGAGGCGGTACGCCGCGCAGATGTCTCGGCTGTCGAACTGGTCGACAGCCACCTGGAGCGCATCGCCGAGGTCAACCCGCAGGTGAACGCGGTCACTCAGCTCCTGGCGGAGCGCGCACGCGCCGCCGCAGCGCAGACAGACCGCCGGCGGGCAGCCGGTGAAGCGCTGGGGGTGCTGGCGGGCGTGCCGTTCACGGTGAAGGAGAGCACCGCCGTGGAAGGCGTGCCGACCACGTTCGGCACGGAGCGCTTCCGCGATCTGGTGGCATCGGCCGACGCACCCCCAGTGGCCCGGCTGCGAGCGGCCGGGGCCATCCCCATCGGGCACAGCAACATACCCACCCTGATCCTGGCGGGGATGCACACGCGAAGCGAGCTCTTCGGCGACACGGTCAACCCATGGGACCGCGGCCGGACCCCGGGCGGCACCAGCGGAGGCGACGGGGTGGCCGTCGCCACGGGCATGGCAGCACTCGGGCTCGGCAACGACTCCGGTGGATCGGTGCGTATCCCGGCCCAGTTCTGCGGAGTGGCCGGGCTGAAGCCGACAACCGGGCGTTTCCCCGCGGACCACCGCATCCTCGGCCCCGACGACCCCGGCCCGGCATCCCAGATGCTGGTCACCGACGGCCCGTTGGCGCGGAGTGTGGGCGACCTCCGGTTGGCGTACGAGGTGCTGGCCGGAACCGACCCGCGCGACCCGCGGGCCGTACCGGTTCCTGCTTACGGCGAACCGCTTCCCGGACCGGTGAAGGTCGCGGTCGTGGCGGACCCGGGTGGGCACGGCGTTCACCCCACGGTTCGCAGGGCCGTCGGGACCGCGGCCGAGGCGCTGCGCGACGCCGGGTACGACGTGCGGGAGGTGCAGGACGTTCCGAGGCTGGACGAGGCGCTCGAGGCGTACGGCCGGATCACCGTGACCGAGTTCGCTCCGACCTGGCCGGCGGTCCGGAAGCTGCTCGGAGCAGGCGGGGATCGCTTTATCGAGATGATGATGGAGCAGACCCCGCCGGCAAGCGCGGACGAGTTCATGAAGCTGATGGGCACCTGGATGAACATCCGCCGCTCATGGGCCGAATTCCTCGACGAATACCCGCTGTTGCTCGGCCCGGTATTCACCGAGCCACCGGTCGTTCCGGGGCTGGAGTCGCGCGACAGGGCCGGACGGGACCGGGTCGGCTCGGCAATGCGCCTGTGCACCGTCACCAGTTTCGTGGGGGTTCCCGGCGTGGCCGTACCGACCGGAGTGGTCGACGGACTGCCGTCCGGGGTGCAGATCGTCGGGCGCGCGTTCCGGGAGGACCTGTGCCTGGACGCGGCGCAGGCGATCGAGGACCGGCTCGGGGTTTTCACACCGGTTGACCCGCGCGTGGGGGTCAGGACTGCTTGAGCCTTTGGCGGCCCGGGAGTCCGTGCGCAGGGCATGGACTCCCGGGGTGGACATGGGTTCAAAGGCAGGTGAGGTCGGGCATCGAGAAGCGAACTCGGTTGTCAGCGCAGGAGCGCGGCCCAGCGGGCTGCCTCTTCACACTGCTCCTGGCCTCGGCACAGCCGCGCGCGGACGGCCAGGGACACCGTGGTGACGGTACCCGCGACCGCCACCAGCGCGGCCGCGACCAGGGTGACCGGCATGAGCAGCACAAGCATCGTGAGGGCTGCCGATCCCCACCCGGCCAGTACGGCGGCCGCGACCAGCCGGCGGGAGCGCGGCCGGTCCTGGCCCGCACGCAGATCGATGCAGGCGGGCAGGTACCAGACGTTGCCTGATACGCAGAGCACGGCGACGCCGAGCGCCAGAACACCATGGGACATCGGTCAGCACTCTCCTCGGGGGCGGGGATTGCGGTGGTGGGCGGGGTCAGAGGTCAGTGCGATGCGGCGGGGTCGAGTGCGGCGATCTCCGGGTGGTGCAGATCGAAGGCCGGGGACTCGCTGCGGATACGGGGCAGAGCGACGAAGTTGTGGCGGGGAGGAGGACAGGAGGTGGCCCATTCCAGGGAGCGGCCATAACCCCAGGGGTCATCGACGGCTACCTTCTTGCCGTACTGGGCGGTCTTCCAGATGTTGTAGAAGAAGGGGAGGAACGACAGCCCGAGCAGGAACGAGCCGATGGTGGACAGGGTGTTGAGGGCGGTGAAACCGTCGGCGGCGAGATAGTCCGCGTACCGGCGGGGCATTCCCTCCACACCGAGCCAGTGCTGCACGAGGAACGTGAGGTGGAATCCGGCCGTCAGCACCCAGAAGGTGATCTTCCCCAGGCGCTCGTCGAGCATCTTTCCGGTGAACTTCGGCCACCAGAAATGAAATCCGGCAAACATCGCGTAGACGACCGTGCCGAAGAGTGTGTAGTGGAAGTGGGCGACCACGAAGTACGAGTCGGTGACGTGGAAGTCCAGTGGCGGTGAGGCCAGGATGACACCGGTCAGTCCGCCGAAGACGAAGGTGACCAGAAATCCGGTGGCCCACAGCATCGGCGTCTCAAAGGACAGCGATCCCTTCCACATCGTGCCGATCCAGTTGAAGAACTTCACTCCGGTCGGTACGGCGATCAGGAAGGTCATGAAGGAGAAGAAGGGCAGCAGCACACCACCGGTGGCATACATGTGGTGGGCCCAGACGGTGACGGACAGACCGGCAATGGCTATCGTCGCGGAAACGAGACCGATATAACCGAACATCGGCTTCCGGGAGAAGACCGGAATGACCTCGGAGACGATGCCGAAGAACGGCAGAGCCAGCACATAGACCTCAGGGTGCCCGAAGAACCAGAACAGGTGCTGCCACAGAAGCGCACCCCCGTTGGCGGCGTCGAAGATGTGCGAGCCGAACTTCCGGTCCATCTCCAGCGCGAGGAGCGCGGCGGCGAGGACCGGGAAGACCAGGAGGATGAGTACGGCGGTCAGCAGTACGTTCCAGGCGAAGATCGACATCCGGAACATGGTCATTCCCGGAGCACGCATACAGATGATGGTGGTGATGAAGTTCACCGCTCCGAGAATGGAACCGAAGCCGGACAGCGCCACGCCCATGATCCACATATCGGCGCCGATGCCCGGGGAATGGGTGGCGTCGGACAGCGGAGCATAGGCGAACCAGCCGAAGTCGGCAGCACCTTGCGGGGTGAGAAACCCTGCGGCGGCGATCAGTGAGCCGAAGAGGAACAACCAATAGGCCAGCATGTTCAGTCGCGGAAAGGCCACATCGGGTGCGCCTATCTGGAGCGGCATGAGCCAGTTGGCGAATCCCGTGAACAGCGGCATGGCGAACAGCAGCAGCATCACCGAGCCATGCATCGTGAATGCCTGGTTGAACTGCTCGTTGGAAACGATCTGCGTACCGGGACGGGCGAGTTCGGCGCGCATCACCAGCGCCATCACACCGCCGACCAGGAAGAAGAAGAACGCGGTGACGAGATAGAGCGTGCCGATCTGCTTGTGGTCCGTCGTCGTGAGCCACGAGACGACGATCCGGCCGCGCGAGGAACGGCCCGGCAGACCGGTGCCGGGCTGCGTGCTGCCCGGCCGAGTGGGCCGACGACCGGCCGCGGTGGCCTCCGCGTCGGCGGTGGCGGCCTGCGCGTCGGTGGGGTCGTCCCCGGGGCCGGGGGGCTTGGGGCCATATGCGTGGGTGGCCTGCTTGCCCTGCGATTCCATTGCGTCCACCGGACCGTGTCCTCCAGCTGTGGCAGTTCTCCGAGTACTCCCCGGCCGCACGGGGCGTGTCCGGGGAGCGGTCGGGAAGGTCCGGCAGATCACGAGGGGACGGACCGGACCTTCCCGGCCGCACCATGCTGGTCGCCGCCCGCGACGCTCTCCAGGGACCGACGGGCACCTCCCACGGGGCCGACCGGCCCTACTTCCGTACACATTCGGCAGCCGACCGGCCCTGCCCGCGACGGCCTCCGGGACCACACCGCCGGGCCCTGGGCACCCGGGCTGTCGTAGGCTGATCGCCCGTGGACCGGTCTCAGCCCTGCGGTGATCCGGTGAGCAGATACCCGGCATACGGCACACGGCCCCAGAGAACGGCACCCCGATGGCAGAGACAGCACCTCCCGAGCCCGGCTCCCCTGTGGAAGTCCCCTCCCCCTCCCCCTCCTCCCCCACGCTCGGCTCGCCCGGCCCCTCCTGCCCCGGTCCGGCCGCCTGGCCGCAGCCCAGCCGACCGGACCGGATGCGCAGTCTGCTGGATGCCGTGATGAGTCTGGGACGGGGCCTGGAACTTCCGGAGGTGCTGCGCGGCATCGTGGAGGCGGCGGTGACGCTGACCGACGCGGAGTACGGAGCACTCGGCATTGTCGGGGACGGGCAGAAGCTCCTGGAGTTCCTGCCGGTGGGCCTGTCGGACCAACTCGCCGCCAGGATCGGGCAGTCACCGTGCGGCCGCGGAATCCTCGGCGAGCTGATCCGCCACCCGGAACCGCTGCGGCTCACCGATCTGAGCAGCCACCCGCGCAGCTTCGGTTTTCCGCCTCATCATCCGCCGATGCGCACCTTCCTCGGCGTACCGGTGCGGGTGCGTGACGAGGTGTTCGGCAACCTCTATCTCACCGAGAAGCGGGGCGGGGTGAGCTTCGACGCCGACGACGAGGCGGTGCTGACCACCCTGTCGATCGCCGCCGGCGTCGCCATCGACAACGCCAGGATGTACGACGAGAGCCGCCGCCGGGAGCGGCGCCTGGAGGCCCTGGGCGAGATCACCCGCACCCTGCTCTCGGGGACGGACGCCGACGAGGTGCTGCATCTGATCGCCGAGCGGGCGATGGAAGTGGCGGGGGCCGACCGGGCGGCGATTCTGCTGCCCACGGGGCGGCCCGGTTCCGCGCCCGTCTCAGAGGCTCCGGCGGCATCGGCGGCCGAGGAGCGCCTCACCGTTGCCGTCGCCCATGGCCGGGACTCCGACCGTGTGACGGGTTTGTCCGTTCCGGCGTCGGGATCGCTGGCCGGGCTCGCCGCGCGCACCGGAACGCCGGTGCACTGCGCCGACGTCCGTACGGATCCCCGGGCCCATCCGTTCGGCGACGGTACCGAGGACGGTCTGGGCCCGGTGGTGGCGGTGCCGTTGCAGATCGACACCGGGGCGCTGGGCGCACTGCGCCTGGGGCGGCCGGCGGACCGCCCGCCGTTCGACGACACCGAGGTCGAACTCGTCTCCGGCTTCGCGGACCAGGCGGCCATCGCGCTGGAACTGGCCCGCAGACGGGCCGAGTCCGAGGAACTCGCCGTGATGCACGACCGGGACCGGATCGCCCGCGATCTGCACGATCTGGCGATCCAGCGGCTGTTCGCGACGGGGATGACCCTCCAGAGCACCACCGGGGCCATCGCGGACCGTCCGAAAGCGGCCGAGCGGGTCAGCCGGGCCGTGGATGATCTGGACACCACGATCCGGATCATCCGGTCCACCATCTTCGATCTGCGCACGGCGGACGGTTCGGGCCGCAGCGGGCTGCGGCACCGGATAGCGGAGACCGCTCGTACGGCGGCACATGTTCTCGGCTTCCGGCCCACTGTGCGGATCGACGGGCCGGTGGACACCACCGTCCCGGACGAACTCGCCGAACACGTGGTGGCGGTCGCCGCCGAGGCGGTGTCCAACGCGTCCCGCCATGCCAGTGCGAGTCGTATCGACATCGTGCTGTCGGCCGACGACGCGGTGACTCTGACCGTCACGGACAACGGCATCGGCATCCCGGACGGTGACACGACCACTCCCGGAACGCCGACAGCGGTCGACGACGACGGCCGGCCGGCCAGGCGCGGCGGTGGGCTGGTGAATATGCGTACGCGCGCGGAGCTGTGCGGCGGCACGCTCGCCATCGAACGGCCGGCGGACGGCGGCACCCGGATCATGTGGCGCGTCCCCCTCCGCGACTGACGCCCGAGCACCTGTCAGATTCGCCGGACCGGGGTTTGTCCCTGACGGTCCTTGATCCGGCCGACGAGCATCGCGGCGTGAATCCGGCGGCCGACGCCCAGTTTGGCGAGGATCGAGGAGATGCGGTTCTTGACGGTCTTCTCCGCCAGGAAGAGGCGTTCCGCGATTTCGCGGTTGGTGAGGCCCTCGCCGATGAGGTCCAGGATCTGGCGCTCCCTGGTCGTGAGCTGGTCCAGTTCCGTTGTCTCCGACTCCTCGGCGGGGGTCCGCTCGGGGCCCCGCAGCCGTGCCATCACACGAGCGGTCGTCCGTGGGTCGAGCATCGAGGTGCCGGACGCGACCGTGCGTACGGCGGCGATCAGATCGGCTCCGTTGATCTGCTTCAGTACGTAGCCGGCCGCACCCGCCATGATGGCGTCGAACAGTGCCTCGTCGTCATCGAACGACGTCAGCATCAGACATGCCAGTTCGGGCATCAGGGCGCGCAGTTCCCGGCACACTTCGATACCGGCGTGGTCACCGCGGGGGTCGTCTCCGAGCCGTACGTCCAGTACGGCGACCT
The DNA here is from genome assembly GCF_040704695.1 of Streptomyces sp. NPDC048411. Lineage (NCBI taxonomy): Bacteria > Bacillati > Actinomycetota > Actinomycetes > Kitasatosporales > Streptomycetaceae > Streptomyces > Streptomyces sp. NPDC048411. The sequence goes on along the minus strand of NZ_JBEZKL010000007.1, from coordinate 64,850 downwards.
GCGGCCTGCTGGCCGGTACGCGGGCCAGCGCCTCCCGGGCGTCGGCCGCCTCGCCGACGACCTCGATGCCGTCTTCGGCCTCCAGCAGATCGCGTACGCCGCGCCGGACGACCTCGTGGTCGTCGAGGATGAAGACGCGTACGGGAGCCGCGGACTGCGGCGGCGTCGTACTCAGCGGGGATTTCGCGAGGTCATTCACACCATGCTCGATCGGTTCGGGGAAGGGGGCCTGACCAGTATGTGCTTGCGGCCGCCAGCCGTTTCGCCGGGGTCTCACAGCATGTTGAACAGGCTCTGAACAGGGCCGAAAGGCTCTGTGACCAGGGCCGGTCGGCAGGCTGGACGCGGTGCCATACTGACGCCGCCGAGATCGTCCGGACGCTACGGACGTCTCTCCATCCCGACCACCCCACCGTGCTGTCCCAAGGAGTCACCCGTCCATGAACACTCCGAGCGAGGACTACCACGCACTGCTCGCCCGGCATGACGCGATGCGGCTGCGACGCCGCATCCTGTCCCCGGACGGAGTCGGCGCCGAACCGTGGTCCGCCGAGGCACCGCAGCCGTACGACGGAACGTCCGACCAACAGCTGATCAGCGCATTCCTGCCTCTGGTGAGCCCGTTGGAGGAGCTGATCGCCGAACTGTACCGGGTTCTGTTCGAGCGGCAACCGTATCTGCGGTCGTTGTTCCCCGAGTCGATGGCGTTCCAGCAGGCCCATCTCGCCGGAATCTTCCGCTATCTGATCGGCAATCTGCACCGTACGGACGAGATGATCGACACCTTCGCGCAGTTGGGTCGCGACCATCGCAAGCTCGGTGTACGCCCCGCGCACTTCGAAGCGTTCGAGGCAGCGCTGATCGAGGCGCTGCGCATCCGCGCGGGCGCCCGGTGGACGGGTGCCCTGGAGGATGCCTGGCTGCGGATGCTGCGGCTGGCCGTTTCGGCCATGGTCAGGGGCGCGGACGAGGCGATCGCCGAACCGCCGAGCTGGGAGGCGACGGTCACCTCGCACGAGTTCCGTACGCGGGATCTCGCGGTGCTGAGGGTGCGCCCCCATCAGCCCTACGCTTTCAAGGCCGGGCAGTTCGCGTCCTTGGAGTCGCCACTGCTGGAGCAGGCATGGCGTCCTTACTATCTGGCCCGCGCACCGCATCCGGACGGCGAGTTGGAGTTCCATGTACGGGCCCGGGGTGCCGGCGGGGTGAGTGATGCGCTGGTGCACGGCACGCGGGAGGGCGGCACGGTCCGCCTCAGCGCACCGCGGGGCGCCCTTGCCTTGCCCGATCGCACTCCGTCCGCCGACGTTGTGCTGATCGCCTCCGGTACCGGATGGGCCGCGATGAAGGCGCTGCTCCAGCAGATCGACGCCGAACGGTTCCGTGCCCACCGGGTGCGTCTGCTGCTGGACGAGGGGGTGGGTGAGGGCGGGTACGACGCGGCGTTCCTGGAGGCGTTCCGGCGCGGACGCCCCTGGTTGACCGTCCTCACGGCCGGTCAGACCGATCCGGCCGGTCCCTCCGCAGATCCCGGCCTGCGGGCCCTCGCCGGAATACCGGCGCAGCGTCCCGGGGCCGCCGCCCGGCACCACGTCTATCTGGCCCTGGCACCCGAGGCATCCACAACAGACCTGGCGCGGGCCGTCGCCGGCCGGCTGGCCACCGCCGGAGTCCCGGCCACGCACATCCATCACGACACCGTATGGGTCACAGAAACGTCTGCCAGTACGACCAGAACCGGGTTGCTATCAGCATGACGATGACCAGGCACCACGTCACCGGCACCACAAGGGGAAACTCCAGGACCGCCGCGACCAGGGCGCGTGGGGCCGGCAGGACGCCATGGCGCAGATTGTGCACGGTGGTGTGCCAGAACATGAAGATGGTGGCCACCCACACGAGTACGCACCACAGGCAGAGCGCGCCGATGTCGTACAGCGCCTGCGTCATCAGCCACATGCAGAAGCCGACGCCGAACAGGGAGCCCAGGTTCAGCCCCAGCCAGTACCACCGCCGGTAGCGCGCACCTGCCAGCAGGCCCGCGCCGGTCCCCATCACCACCCCGAAGGCGATCAGCCCGATGAGCGGATTGGGGAAGCCGAACACCGACGCCTGTTCGCTGCGCATCACGTTCGTGCAGGACACCACGGGGCTCAGCGAGCAGGCGGGGACGAAGCCGGGGTCGGCGAGCAGTTCGAACTTGTCGGTAGTGATCACGAAGGAGCCCAGCAGCCCGAGGGCGGCGGTGATCACCAGCAGCCATGCGAATCCCCGGCGCGCCCCGATCCGCTCCCGTGCGTCGCTCGTCCCCGAAGCGCCGTCGTGCGCCCGGTCCTCGGAGGAGCGAGCCTCCCGGTCATCGGCCTCGGGGGCGTCCGCCACCATCTCCGACTCACGCGCCGACGCGCTCATGCCCACCCCCGCACGGAGCCGTCCGGCCAGACGACCTCCACCCGGATTCCACGCGCCCGGGCGAAGGCAACCAGATGTGCGGTGGCGTCCCGGCCGTCCGACGGCGAACCGTCCCACACGGCAAGCAGGGTCCGGCACGTCTCCACCAGACGTTCATCGGCGCTGACACAGGCGTTGCGGTCGGCCGGATCAAAAGCCAGCAGCCGTACGCTCTCGGCCAGGACCAGCAGTTCCCCTGCGGCCGGCCGATCTTGCTCGGGCAGCACCGCGGGCACCGCGCCCTGGGTCGGCAGCAGTACCGTCAGCTTCCGTCCGGCCTCCCGGGCGGCGCGCCCGAACACGAGCGGCAGCCCGGCCCCGACCCGTACGAGAGCGGCCATGCCCTCTGCCACGGAGTCCAGCCGCGCTCTCAGTTCAGCCTCCACCAGCGCCAGAGTTCTGTTGTTGAGGTCTCTGTGTCCGACGACCGCGATCAACGCATTCCCTTCCTGTACACATCCGCACCGCCCCGCTCCGACCGAACGCTCCACAAGCCACGGCCCGGCCCCGGAGCCGCCGCATGGCCGGCCCGTGGCATGCGGTCCACCGCAGTGAACCCATCGGACGTCCGACGCCGCTAGGGCCGTTGGGCCCTGGCGTGGGGATGGCAGCGCGCGATGTACTCGTACGGCAGGTGAGCAGATCAGGAGACGAGGCCGCCCCATGAGCCACGCAGGTCATCAGTCGCCCCAGCGGTCCGTGCCCGCGGCCGCGCCCACGTCGTCGGCGTCGGGCCCGGCTCACGGCCCGGCGGCCACCGGACCACGCCGCACGGTCGAGTTGACGGGCGCTCAGGCGCTGAGCCTGCTCGGCGGGGCTTCGCTCGGGCGGATCGTCTTCACCCAACGCGCGCTGCCCGCGGTCCAGCCGGTGAACCATCTGCTGGACCTCGGTCATATCGTCATCCGGACACATCAGGACTCGGACCTGTTCGCCCAGGCCCGGCACCATGGCGACCGGGGAGTCGTGGTCGCCTACCAGGCGGATGACATCGATCCGCTGACCCATCTGGGCTGGAGCGTCGTCGCGACGGGTTACTGCCGCCCCGTGACGGATCCGGCTGCCCTGACGCGCTACCAGCGACTGATCAGGCCCTGGTCGGACCGGGTGATGGACTGCGCGGTCCGCATCCGTCCGCATCTGGTCACCGGGATCCGGCTGACGGTCTGAGGCAGCGTCCGGGCGAGGAAGCGGCGTCTGCGACGACCGGTCCCCGGGCACGCGGGCGCGTCTCAGCCGGGCCACCGCGGTGATGTGTCCTGGCCCACGCGCGGCTGGACGCCCGTCGTCCTGGAGCCGGCGGGTCACGTCCTGTCGGGAAGTGCGCACCCCCGGCCGGGCTCGGAGAGCGGGTGCGAGGATGAACCCGCCATGAAGCCAGGCCACTGTTCCCGAGCCGTGCGGGCCGCGATGTTCGCGGCCGTCTGCGTGCTGCTCGCGGCAGTCGGCCACGTCCTCATGTCGGGTACCACAGTCCCCTGGTGGGCGCTGCTGCCCGCGTTCGCCGGGACGGCCGCGGCCGCGTGGGCCCTGGCCGGCCGCGAACGCGGTCTGCTCACGGTCACCGCGGCCACGGTGGCGGTGCAGGCCGTGCTCCACTCGCTGTTCTCGCTGGCCCAGTCGGTCGTGCAGCCCTCCTTGCCGGCCGGGGACTCCTTCGCCCGGCAGTGGGCCGCGCACCTGACCTGTGGCCTGGGCAGCGAGGGGGAGCTGTCCGCCGAGGAAGCCCTGCGCATCGTCGAGAACGCCGGTCTCGGCCGGCTCGTGTCCCAGCCGCCGCCCGGCACCGCGGCGACGGATGCCCTCGGCGGCCACGCCATGCACCACATGGGGTCCTCGCCGACCGGCGTCGTGACACCGGGCGCGGGCCACGACATGGCCGCGATGTCCCCTACGGGCATGCTGGCCGCGCACCTGCTGGCCGCCGTGCTCTGCGGCCTCTGGCTCGCCTACGCGGAACAGGGCTTCTTCCGCTGCCTGCGGGTTCTCGCGGGCTGGCTCAGGGCTCCCTTGCGGGTGCTCTTCGGCTTGTTCGTGCCGGTGACGGACCGGCCTCGTGTGCGGGTGCGCCGGGACTTCGGCGCCCGGCGCCCGCGGCGGCTGCTCCTCGTCCACGCCATCACCTCACGGGGGCCGCCGACGGGAACCGCTGTCCTGTGACAGCAGGTTCCCCGAGCGCGCGCTGACAGCTCCGTTCCGTCGCGCCTCGGGCATCGGCCATGCCCTCCGGCAGGCCGTACCCCGTTCACCGGCGGGCCGCGCGCGGCCCGCCGGAAAACCCTTTGCCCGTAAGGACCTGTGGCAATGACTCCTGCCCTGCCCACTCAGAACCGTCCGGGCGGCCGAAAGCCGTCCCGGCACACCCCTGAATCCGACGCGGAGGCGACCAGGCTGGCCCTCGACGCCCGCGACGGGGACCCTGTCAAGGCCGACCGCTTCGTGCGCGCGCTCCAGTACGACGTGTGGCGGTACGTGGCCTACCTCAGCGCCGACCCCCAGGCTGCCGACGACCTCACCCAGGACGTGTTCCTGCGCGCTCTGGCCGCACTGCACCGCTTCGAGGGCCGTTCCTCGGCCCGGACCTGGCTGCTGACCATCGCCCGCCGCACTGTCGTGGACAGCCTGCGCCACGCCGCCGCCCGCCCCCGGCTCTCGGACCGGGACGACTGGCAGACCGCCGCCGAACAGGCCCAGCCGCTCGGCGTCCCGGGGTTCGAGGACGGCATCGCCCTGGCCGAACTCCTGGCCCTGATCCCCGCCGAACGCCGCAGGGCGTTCGTCCTCACCCAACTCCTCGGCCTGGACTACGCCGAGGCGGCGGCCGCCGTCGGCTGCCCCATCGGCACCGTCCGCTCCCGCGTGGCCCGCGCCCGCCTGAACCTCATCGCCCTCCTGACGGATGACGAACCGACGGCGGCCACACAGGACCCCCCGCCCGCGCCGCAGGGCAACCGGAACATCGGCCCGGCGCCGCGGGAGCGCCTTCTCCTGGCCTCGCCGGCGTGACGCCACGGCACGGCCCCTGACGGCCCGTGCCAGGCCGCTTCGGCACACGCGGGAGGGCGGGCAGGACCGGTGTACACGTCCTGCCCGCCCTCCGCGCTTCCGACGGTGCCCGCTCCCCTCAGGTAGCCACCGGGTCCCCGGCGGGAGTCCGGTGGTCGAAGGCGATCAGCGGATCGCCGGTGAGGGGATGGTCGACCACGGCCGCGCGGACACCGAACACCCTCGCCATCAGCTCGGCCGTGATCACCTCGCGCGGAGATCCGGAGGCGACCACCGTGCCCTCGTACAGCACGTGCAGACGGTCGCATACGGAGGCGGCCGCGTTGAGGTCGTGCAGCGAGACCAGGGTGGTGCGGTGCTGCGCACGCAGCAGGGCGAGCAGTTCCACCTGGTGCCGGACGTCCAGGTGGTTGGTCGGCTCGTCCAGGACCAGCACGTCCGGGTCCTGGGCGAACGCGCGGGCCAGCAGCACCCGCTGGCGCTCCCCGCCGGACAGGGCGGTGAACCGCCGTCCGGCGGCGCCGTCCATGCCGACGTCGGCGAGGGCACGGTCGACGAGGTCACGGTCGGCGGCGTTGTCTCCGGCGAAGGCCCGCTTGTACGGCGTACGCCCCATGGCCACCACCTCGCGTACGGTCAGCTCGAAATCTCCGCCGCGCTCCTGCGGGAGCGCCGCCACATGGCGGGCCGAGCGGGCGGGGGTCAGTTCCTGGATGTCGGTACCGGCCAGCAGCACCCGGCCGGCGGTCGGGCGCAGGTGCCGGTAGACGGTGCGCAGCAGCGTGGACTTGCCACTGCCGTTCGGGCCGACCAGGCCGGTGATCTCGCCCTCGGCTGCGATCAGGTGAGCCCCCGACACGACGGTGCAGCCCGCGTAGGCGACGGTCAGGTTCTCCGTCTCGATCCTCATGCGCCGCTCCGCAGCCGGCGGTCCAGCAGGTAGAGCAGGGCCGGCGCGCCGATCAGCGAGGTGACCACGCCGATGGGCAGCTCCTGGGTGTCCATCGCCGTCCGGCAGACGGTATCCACGACGACCATGAGCAGCGCGCCGAGGAGTGCCGAGAGCGGGAGCAGGCGTCGGTGGTCGCCGCCCGCCACGAGCCGGCAGACGTGCGGCACCATCAGGGCGACGAAGGCGATGGCGCCGGAGACCGCGACCAGCACCCCGGTGAGGACGCTGGTCGCCGTGAACAGCTCCCGCCGCAACCGCGTGACGTCGACGCCGAGCCCGGCCGCGGTCTCGTCGCCCATCAGCAGGGCATTGAGAGCGCGGGCCCGGGCCTGGAGCCACAGCCACGTGCCGGGCACGGCGACGGCGGGCACCGCCAGCAGGGGCCAGTTCGCCCCGCTGAGGCTGCCCATGAGCCAGAACAGCACGCCGTGCGTCTGCTGCTCGTCTCCGGCCTGGAGCACCAGGTAGCTGGTGAAGCCGGACAGGAACTGCCCGATGGCCACCCCGGCCAGCACCAGGCGCAGCGGCGCAAAACCGCCGCCGCGCCGGGCCACCGCCCAGACGAGGGCGAACGTGGCGAGGGCGCCGAGGAAGGCGGCCCCGGACAGGCCGAGCCCGAGCGCGCCTCCGGTACCGGCGCCCAGCACGATCGCGCCGACCGCGCCGAGCGAGGCGCCGCTGGAGACGCCCAGCAGGTACGGATCGGCCAGCGGGTTGCGGACCAGGGCCTGCACGGCGGTCCCGACCAGGCCGAGTCCGGCGCCGACGAGGGCGGCGAGCAGGGCCCGGGGCACCCGCAGCTGCCAGACGATCAGGTCGTCCGTACCGGGCCTCGGCGGTTCACCGGACAGATGGCGGACCACCACGCCCCACACGTCCGTCGGCGGAATGGACGTGGAGCCCCAGGACACCGCGGCCGTCAGGGCCGCCGTCAGCAGTACCGCGAGCCCGAGCGCGAAGGCTCCCGGGAACACGGTGTGTCGTTCGCCGGAGGCGTCCCGGCCGGTGCGGAGTGTCGGCGTCCGCTCCACCTTCACCGCTCCTTGACCTTGTCCGGGTGGACGGTCCTGGCGATCTCCTCCACGGTGGCGGCGTTGTCCACACCGGCAATGGTGGTGTGCTCGGAGCGGATGCGCAGGAAGTTCCCCGCCTGGACGGCCTTCATCCCCTTGGTCGCCGGGTTTCCCTCAAGCCACTTTCGTGCCTCGTCGAACGCCTTGGTGTCGGCTTCCTCGCTGCCCCGGTTACGGATACCGAGCTGGATCCAGTCGGGGTTCCGGGACACGACGTCCTCCCAGCTCACCGGCTTGAAGTCGGCGTCGCAGTCGGCGAACACGTTGCGGGCGCCGGCGAGGGTGATCACCGCGTTGGCCACCTGACGGTTGCACACGGCGATGGGCTGCTTGGTTCCGGCGTCGAAGTCGAAGAAGAAGTACGTGGGCCGAGCGCTGTCCGGAATGGCTCCCAGCGCCTTGGCCACCCCGTCCGTCTTCTCCTTCATCCCGGCGACGAGTTCCTTGGCCTTCCCCGTCGTGCCGGTGACGGCCCCGAGGGAAAGGATGTCCTGCTCGACGGCGGACAGGTCCGCGGCCGGGGCCTTGCTCATCGACGCGCACGCCGTGGACTTGAGGTGGATGTGCCTGATCCCGGCCGCTTTGAACTCCTCCTCGGTCGGGGCGTCGCCCATCCCGCCCATGTTCCCCATGGCGGCGAAGGAGTCGACATACAGGTCGGCGCCGGATCCCAGGAGCTTCTCCTTCGGGATCACGCTGCGGCCGAGCACCGGAACGTTCTGGGCCTGGGTGTCCAACTCGCCCGGCAGGGCGCCCTTTCCGGGCGGGAAGCCGGTGTCGATCACCTTGTCGCCCGCGCCCAGGCGGAGCAGCAGCTCCAGGCTGGAGGCATTGCTGGTGACGATCTTCGCCGGGGCAGCGTCGAAGACGGTCGCCGCACCCGTGCAGTCGTTGACGGCCACCGGGTAGCCGCCCTCCACGTGCCCCTCGGCTCCGTCGGCGGTCGGGGCCACGGTGCCGGAGCCCGGTCCGCCGCCGCAGCCGGCCAGGAGCATTCCGACCGCCGCGACGACCGCGCCGTATCTCACACGAGTCCTCATCACGCTCTTCCCATCCACTCGTCCAGGAGCCGGCCGGTTCACCGTCACCCGGTGAACCAGTCGCAGAGGACGGTGCGCGAGTTCCCGCCGTCCACAACTGCCACCACCCATGCGGCGCGTGACGCACATCAGGTTTCCGAGCTGCCGTCGCCACCGGAGGCCGAACGGCCGTCAGCACCCAAACAGCGCTGGCGGAGGTGACCAAGGGCCTCTCGGCGTGGTGGTCGGGGAGCGGCGGATCGGCGGACCCCGACGGCCAGGAGTGCCATCGTGGCGGCCACCAGCGCACCCGCTGCTACCCACCAGGGCCGGTCTCCGGCATCGGGCGAACCCGTAGATGTCACCGATCGTGCGGGCGGGGACGAAGCCCGTGCCGCGGGTGCGGACTGCGCCGTCCGCACGGGCGAGGACTGAGCGGCCGTGGTCTTGTCGGTGTTGGTGAAGGTGTATCGGCCCTGGAGCGGCGCTCCGTCGGCTGCGACGGTTCGCCAGGTCACCTGGATCCTGCCCCTCGGCAGGGGGCTGACCTTCTGCCGTACGTCGCCATGCACCACCGTCGGGGCACCGTCGCTGTAGGACGTCCCATCGGGGCCGGCCACCACGACCGTCGTGTACCCCTGCCTCACCGGGCTGTCAAAGCTCAGCGTGACCGTGGCAGGCGTTTTGGCCACCACGGAGTCGGTGGCCGGGCTGGAACCGAGCAGTTGCGCATGCGCCCACGCCGGCGGCGAGGACAAGACAAGGCACATGGTGGCCGGCAGCAGTGCCGTGAGGACCGGCATGGCGGCCGGACGGGAGAGGAATCGTCGCTTCACATACCAGTACGTCGGCTCCGGCCTCCGGGAAGTTCCCCGGAATTCGTCGTGCACGCCCAGGAACTTCCCGTCGATGCGGTCCGACTACTGCTGTGACATCGGCGAACAGTTCCTGCCCATCCAGCGCAATCTCGCCGCCTCCGACCTCCTCAACCAGTGGACCACCCCGATCGGCTCCGCCGTCTTCGCCGTACCACCCGGCTGCGCACCCGGCGGCTGGATCGGCGAGCCCCTGCTGGGGTAGCTCAGGGTACGAGGCAGCGCCCCGCGCCGAGCCAACGCTCCTGGCGACAGACCCGCGCAATAGTCGTGTCCGGGGTTGGGGTGCCTCGTTGCGGGCGAACCCGCAACGCTCACCATGTGCGATGTGCCGCACCCTCAGGCCGGTCGTGGCGAATTCCCGCCCTCCCGGTCGGCCAGGAGTTGCCGTCCCGTTCGGTCAGCGGCTGGCGTACGGCAGCAGGGCCATGTCGCGGGCGTTCTTGACGGCCGCGGCAAGGGCCCGCTGCTGCTGGGCCGTCACTCGGGTGACGCGGCGACTGCGGATCTTTCCGCGGTCGGAGATGAACTTCCGGAGCAGGTCGGTGTCCTTGTAGTCGATGGAGGTGATCCCGGCCGCGTCGAGCGGGCTGGGTCGGGACTTGACGGGCTTGCGGGGGTCGAGGCGTCGGGCCATGCGGCTTCTCCTTGCGTGATCGTTTGGGTTGTGGGCGGTCAGGCCGCGTCGAGGAGCGAGTCGAAGGCCGCGGGCAGTCGCTTCCAGGCTTCGCGCCCCGACCCGTACTCCGCGTCCGTCAGCAGGCAGGAGTCGAGGAGTCGTTCCAGCCCGTCCCGGTCGAGACCGGGCGACGTGAAGACGAGGTGCTGGCAGCAGTCGCCGTGGTCGGGGTGCCAGTCGAGTGCGGCGGCTGCCCGGCGCATGGGCGGGACCATCTCCCAGGCCGCGTCCGGCAGCGACGCCAGCCACGGACCGGCGTTCTCCACGCACAGTGCTCCGCCGGCCGCGTCCCACGCGAGCAGCGTGTCGGGGCGGTCGGCGAGCCAGAACCGGCCGCGGCTACGGGCGGCGGCGCAGCACAGGTCCTCGAGTGCCTGATAAAGGCGTTCGGGGTGGAACGGTCGTCGGCGATGCCAGACCAACGTGGTGACGCCGGCCTCGTCCGCGTCCTGGGGCAGGAGCGCACACGCGGGGTGCTGGGCGGCCGCGGCGGCCTCGACATCGAAGCCGGCGAACGCGGCCCGGGCGAGTTCGACGGAATCGGCCCGTACTCGCCGTGCGGTGGGGTGCAGTTGGGCGAGGAGGGCGTGGTCTTCGTCGTCGGCGTCGTCGCTGTCGACGACAGCGAGGACGGGCGCGTATTCCAGCTGGCGGGCCCAGGTATCCCCGATGGTGCGCCGGTCGGTGGGGGCCGCTGCGAGGCCGGCTTCGGCGAGGTCGTCGCCGTTGGCCAGGTAGGGCAGGACGAGCGCGGGATCTACGGCGGTGATCACGCTCGTGAGGGTCAGACGGTCTCCGCCGTGACCGGCGATGACCTCCGCCATGGCCTTGGGTTCGACGGAGTCCCACAGCTCGACGACGGCGAGGCGGGTCAGGCCGCTGTCCGCCATCCGTTCCAGTTCCGGGACGAGGTCCTCGCGCAGTGCGCAGCACGCGCAGTCGTTGACCAACGGTGTCTCACCGCGGGAGACGGAGCCGGAGGCGTCGCGGACGACGCGGAGCACGGTGCCGGCCGACGCTCCGGCCAGGTCGTGGTGCAGCGCCACGCTCCCCGGCACGGTCCGCAGGAGACGTTCGACGACCTCCTTGCGGGCGTCGGCGTGCAGCCCGGCGACGATCACGACGGGAGTCTGGTGCTCGTGCTTCATCAACGGGCTCCGTAGCGGCGCTCGAAGCGTTCGACACGGCCGGCGGTGTCGAGAACGCGCGCGGTGCCCGTGTAGAAGGGGTGGCTCGCGGAGGAGATCTCCACGTCGACGACCGGGTAGGTGTTGCTGTCCTCCCATTCGACGGTCTTGTCGCTGGTCATCGTGGAGCGGGTGAGGAAAGCGGTGCCGGAGGCGGAGTCACGGAAGACGACGGGCCCGTAGGCGGGGTGGATTCCAGGCTTCATGGCAGGGACCTTTCGGGGAGCGGTCGGGCGGGCGGGGTCAGCGTTCTTCGCGGAAGTCGACGTGCCGGCCGACGACGGGGTCGTACTTGCGCAGCACCAGCCGGTCCGGGTCGTTGCGCCGGTTCTTGCGCGTCACATAGGTGAACCCGGTTCCCGCGGTGGAGCGGAGCTTGATGACCGGGCGGATCTCGTTGCGTGCCATGAGGCTAGTATATGGCAATGGTTTTCATTACCGATACACAGGCTCATCGAGAGAGGTAACGCCACCCATGTCCGCTCACTGCCAACTGACCGGCGCCAAGCCGGGATTCGGCAACGCCATCTCCCACTCGCACCGGCGCACGTCGCGCCGCTTCGATCCGAACATCCAGCGCAAGCGCTACTGGCTGCCCAGCGAGGGGCGGCACGTCCGCCTGACACTGAGCGCCAAAGCGATCAAGACGGTGGACGCCATCGGCATCGAGGCCGCCGTGGCCAGGATCCACGCACGAGGAGGGAAGGCCTGATGGCAAAGAAGAGCAAGATCGCGCAGAACGAGAAGCGCAAGGCGATCGCCGAGCGGTACGCGGCCCGCCGGGCGGAGCTCAAGGCGACCATCCGCCACCCGTCCTCCACCCCGGCCGAACGGGACGCCGCCCTCGCGGAGCTGCGCCGCCAGCCGCGCGACGCCAGCGCCACCCGAGTGCGCAACCGCGACAGCGTGGATGGCCGCCCCCGCGGCTACCTGCGCAAGTTCGGACTCTCCCGGGTGCGCGCACGGCAGCAGGCGCATGCGGGATTCCTGCCCGGAGTGACCAAGTCGTCCTGGTAGCGCAGACGTCGACCCCATAGCGGATCCGACCGGGCGCCGCCGCCGGCGGCGCCCGGTCTTTTTGATAATGGAATCCGTTTTCAGATAGCGAGCTCGCAGTCAGCACCACCGAGGAGTTCCCGATGGCCGTTCCCAAGCGGAAGATGTCCCGCAGCAACACCCGTCACCGCCGCGCTCAGTGGGGGGCGACCACCCCCCAGCTCGTACCGGTCACCGTCAACGGCTCCGTCCACCAGGTCCCCCAGCGGCTGGTGAAGGCGTATGAGCGCGGCCTCATCCGCCCCGAGGGCTGAACCCGCGACGCAACACGACCGCCTGCCGGTGACCGTTCTGTCCGGTTTCCTGGGTGCGGGAACAACCACCCTGCGTCAAACGAGCGTCGCGAGTTGGCGCCAGCATGTGCAGTCGGCCGCGTACGCGGTGACCTGCGTGGCGATGCTTGTCCTGCAGCAGCTGGCGGCGGCGCCCGGTGCGCTGCTCGAGCAGGTCGTCTACCTGTCCGCCTCCGCACTCGCTGGTGTCGCGCGGTTCGCGGTGCTGCGCCTGGTCGTCTTCGCGCGGAACCGCTCGCAGGCCGCGGCCACCGTCCGCCCCGCGCACGCGACCGTGGCCCACGCCTCGACCCCGGCCGACCCAAGGGTGCTCTGCTACGCCGCCTGACCGTTCCACCGGCCGGCGTACCGCGCGGGCCGGAGGGCGGAAAACGCCCCATAAGCCATGGGTTTGCAACTCCCGGAGGCGGCTGGCCGCCGAGGGCGGGCAGTCGCTGGACCTCAACGGCGCCTGCACCGCGGGAACCGTCGCCCATACCTTCGGCACCAAGGCCGGCGGCACCTACGTGGTGCAGTTCACGATGGCCGGCAAGACAGCCGCCGAAGATCCCGTCACATGTGCCGTCCGTTGATCGCCCATACCGCTCGTACACGGTCTTCCAGGGCCCGAAATGCACAGGCAGATCCCGCCACGGCACCCCGGTCCGCTCATGGAACAGGATCCCGTTGACCACCCTGACTGGCCCAACGCTCGGCCCACTGGCCCGACTTGGGCAGAAACGGCTTCAGCCTGGCCACTCCGCATGCGTCAGGTCTCCCCGCCCCATGACCATGCCAATGACGCGAACCGTGTGACCGGCGTCATGCCGGCCGTCGGCACCTACCTCGGTGTCCGGGTCAACGGCACCTTGGTGGCGATGGCGGGGGGCGCCTGCGACCTCCGGGCTGGACCGAGATCAGCGCCGTCTGTACCGCTCCCGCCGCACGCGGGCGAGGCCACGCCGCCCGACTGGTCAGTGTGCTCGCCGCACGCATCGTGGCGCGCGGCGAACGTCCCTTCCTGCATGTGGCCGAGACGAACACGGGCGCGATCGCGCTGTACGAGCGCCGCGGCTTCAAGACCCGCAAGCGGTGACCTTCCGAGGCTTCCACACGCCCTGACGGTCCACGGCTTCGCAGCCCGCCCAGTATCGCCCGCCGCCGGTGTCACCAGGCTGCGCCGCCCGTCTCGCCTGCGGCGCCAGGCCGCCCAGTGCGCCTTGGATCTGCCGCGTGAGACGACGGGACCGCTGCCGACGGGGCACGACCCCTCACTGGTCCTGAGGCTTCTCCGAGTTGTTCCGGAGTGGGTGCCAGGGCGCGTCCGAGCGGACGGGGCGGGCGTCGGCGGTGAGCTTCAGGGCGTACACCGGCCGCTCACCGGGGACGGAGCCGAGGTAGGTGTGGCCTGTCATGTGGCACCAGGCGGGGAGGTCGAGCGGCGCGGCGGGGTCGGTGGCGACGACGTGGACGACGGTACCCGGCGGTTCGCCGTCGATCTGCTTGCGCAGGCGGAGCAGGAGGGTGACGCAGAGCAGGCCGGTACCGTCGACGGTCAGGTCGGCCTGAGGCCGCGGGGGCGGATGTTCCATCAGCTGTTCGCCGTCGGTGCGGTGCCGGGGCAAGGTGCCGGGGCCTCGGAATCCAGGCCGCGGGAAGTGAGGGGAGGTCCAGGGGTGGCGTCACTCATGGGGCGAAGGCTACGACCGCGTCCAGCTCGCCGACGTGCGGGGGTCGGGCCGACAGGGGGTGGTGCGTGCCGTGTCGACGGAAACGCGCCGACAGCGTTCCGGTGACGGAGGCCGGTGCTGTCACTTCACGCGACGGTCGCTCGGGCAGAGGCCGTGGACCACGGAGTCTTCGGGTATCCCGGCGGCGCGACCGACGGGCCCGTCCGGCGGATCTTGCCGGACAGGCCCCTGGTCCCGAGGAGGGCTCAGCGCTTGAGCGTGAAGGTGAAGTCGCCAGAGAGCTTGCCACTCAGCCGGACTGCCGAAACGAGTTTCCCCTCCGTGATCAGTCTCTCGACCTCGGCCCGCGAAAGACCGCAACCTTCAGCGATCAGTCGCACCGGCCGGACAGGAATCCGCGCCGCAAAGCGGACCGAGACATCGATCACCTCGCGGTCCAGGTGATCCGATGCGCCGGTGTCGAGGCGCCAGGCGTTGTCCCAGTCGAGGGCGATGCGATTACGGCGCCGCACGACCGGATCCTGGAGCAGCTCAGCTGTCAGGCCGAGGTCGTTGTCATGCAGCCGGTTCAGAAGCTCAGGTCGTACGGAACGCACATTCACCCGCTCCAGGACCGTGAGCTTTGCAGTTTCCCCGCAAGCGGTACAGAGCACGAGGAGCCAGGCGTCGATGAGCTTGTGGTTTGCGTTGACGCGAAATTTACCGCTGGCCCGGAAGCGCTCGGACGCGCACGTGTGGCAACGGCGGAGAACAAGCGGCAGGCAGGTGGGCGCGACCACCCAGTTGGTGAGCACAGAAGTACACCGGTTTCAGTGAGAAGTCCGCAGCAAAAAGCAGCGCGGCGCAACAAGCGCGACGCGCGACGAATCAGCACTCGGGAGGTCTCACAGGGTGTACAACGGAATGTCCTTGACTAGACGACTTGGATCAGCAGCACGGTAATGGCGCACAGCGGCGCTGCTCCACTGGTTTTCGAGCGCCTCACCGCCAGGTTCTGTCCGGCGGGTCATGGACGAAGCCAGCGCCCGAACTCCGGCTCTCGGCAAGCTCATGCACCCGGCTCGCATGGCCGATCCATTCGAGGCCACGCCCGCACGCCGACCGCTCGTGGCGTCGTGCAGACGCGCGACCGCGGTCGATGAGGAGGTTTCGACGCGTCGCCAGACCCTCAGCGTCGAAGCGTGCGGCGCCGAAGCCCACCGGATCCGTGGGGTCGTCCATCAGAGTCACACTCCGCGCAGCGATGAGCCTGCTGCCTGCATCGGGGGAGCCGGCGCTTTCAGATCGCACACGGCCGGCCGGGCGAGGCAGCCGCTGAACCACTGACCGCAGACGCTCACCTCCTGACCGCAGCCGTCGCATCTCCTCGCCCCTCGTGCCACATCCCGTGGCAGCCTCGTCGCACAGGGCGGACAGTGGAAACAGGGGCACCGCGGACAGTGGAACCAGGGGCGTCAGCGAAGCGAGATGATCATGGACCGTTACCCGCCCATTGCCGACCACGGCCTCGTCGGCGACTTGCAGACCGCTGCCCTGGTGTCGTCCCAGGGGGTCATCGACTGGTTCGCGGCTCCCCGGTTCGACTCGCCCAGTGTCTTCGCTGCCCTGCTCGACCACGACCGCGGCGGCTACTTCCTGTTCGCGCCGGAAAGCCGGAACACCACCTGCAAGCAGCTCTACTACCCCGACACCGCAGTCCTGGTTACGCGGTTCATGTCGCCTGATGGGGTCGGCGAGGTCTTCGACTGCATGCCGCCGGATCGCACCGGCACCCCAACTGACAGGCACGTGCTGATGCGCGGTGTGCGGGCGGTGCGCGGAACGGTGCACTTCACATTGGAGTGCCGTCCGCGCTTCGACTACGGCCGGGCCACCCATCGTCTCGACGTGCAGGACGGTAACGCCACTTTCCGGGCACCGAACGTCACCGCCCATCTGCAAAGCACCTTCCCCCTGCAACAGGACGGCACGGACGTGCGGGGAGCGGTGACCTTGAGGGTGGGTGAGGTGGCCGCGGCGGTATTCACCGTCGGCGGACCCGATGACGACCCCCCGCCGCCGGTCACCCCGGACCGGGCGATGGAGGGGTTCTGGGACGTGGTGGAATTCTGGCAGCGCTGGGTGCGCTCCTCCCGGTACCGCGGCCGGTGGCCGGGTGTGGTGCATCGCTCGGCCATCACGCTCAAGCTGCTCATCTACGCGCCCACAGGTGCTCCCGTCGCCGCCGCCACCATGGGCCTGCCCGAGCAGATCGGGGGTGAACGCAACTGGGACTACCGCTACACCTGGGTCCGCGATGCCTCCCTGTCCGTGCGCGCCCTGCTCGACCTGGGGTTCGCCGAGGAGGCGGCGCAGTTCACACGCTGGCTGAGCGACCGCCTCCAGGCCCGGGAGGGCGCCGATGGCGAGCCGCTGCAGATCATGTACCGCGTCGACGGGGACCCCGAGCTGCCAGAAGAGGTTCTCTCGCACTTCGAGGGCTATCGGGGTTCGTTTCCGGTGCGGGCGGGGAACGCGGCGGCCGATCAGCTGCAGCTGGACATCTATGGGGAGGCGCTCTACGCCTTGTCGGAGGGGCGTGAGATCGCGGCGAGAGGCAGCTACCACGGCTGGAAGAATCTCGCGCGGACGCTGGACTGGCTGGCCGATTCCTGGGATCGCCCCGACGAGGGCATCTGGGAGACCCGCGGTGGGCGCCAGGACTTCACCTTCAGCCGGGTGATGGCGTGGGTGGCCTTCGACCGGGGGCTGCGCCTGGCGAGAAAGCACAGCCGCCCGGCCGACGCTCCTCGTTGGACCGCGGCTCGCGACACGATCCTCGAACAGGTGATGGAGCAGGGCTGGAACGAGAAGGAGCAGGCCCTCGTCCAGCACTACGGAAGCGATGTCCTCGACGCTTCGCTGCTGCTCATTCCGCGCGTCGGGTTCCTGGCGCCCAAGACGGTGAGCTGGCTGTCGACCTTGGACGCGATGGAGCGCACGCTGGTATCGGACAGCCTCGTCTACCGCTACGACCCTGCGGCCTCCCCGGACGGTCTGCAGGGCTCCGAAGGCACCTTCAGCCTCTGCACCTTCCTCTATGTGGACGCTCTTGCTCGTGCCGGACGGATTCGTCCGGCACGCTATGCCTTCGAGAAGATGCAGACCTACGCCAACCACGTCGGCCTGTTCGCCGAGGAGATCGGCCCCAGTGGCGAGCAGTTGGGCAACTTCCCGCAGGCTTTCACGCATCTGTCGCTGATCATGGCCGCCACCACCCTGGACGACGCCCTCGACCAGCAGCGTGACTGAGAACCGCCGTCCCGGCTGTCGCCCGAGGTCGCGTGGCGGTTCAGCCGCCGGTGGCGAACCCAGGAAAGAGGGTCATACCGACATCCACGTAGAGGGTGGTGCCCACCACGTAGTCCATGAGGTCCGAGGCGAGCCCGACGACCGCGTGGGCGATGTTCTCCGGATCACCGACGCGCCCGTAAGGAATCAGCTCCAGCAAATCCTTCTCGGCATCGGGAGTTTCCCAGGCGCCGCGATTGGCTGATGTACGACCCGAACGCGGACGACGCCCCACGCGACCAAGTGCTGCGCGCCGCGGCGGCCTGCCCGGTCCAAGCGATTCTGGTCGAGCAATTGGAGGGACGGGACACACCGGCGGAGGCGTCGCCGTCATGACCAGCGCCGGCAATCTGCAAGCGTTCAAGCGCGATGGCCGCATCGTGGCTGTCGGGGCGTCTTCACACTTTTCTTGGATTTCAGAGCATGATGAGCAGACGTGTCTGCGGCTTGAGCTTTCTATTCACCGAACGACTCTGCACGTACACCTCCAACTTGGGATTGTTCCCCGCCTTCACGGAGACGGTCCCCTGGATACCCGTACCGAACAGAAGGCTGCGTGCCGCGTCGCCCGTATAGGCGCGATCGGTGTCCTTCTCGACCACGATGACTTCCTTGTTGGGCTGAACCTGAGCCCGGGTGCCCAGCTGGTAGTAACACGAACCGCGTTCGTACGTCACGCCCGGATGCGAATTGACGAAGGGTCGAATCTCGATCTCCTTGTCGACCTTGAGGAGTCGATACTTGTCGGCCGGAATCGGTTCGAGGTTCGCCCGCACCTCGTCAACCGATATGTCCTGGCCGACGGCGAACAGGTTCTTCGTGCCACGCACGCCCTGCTCGCGGCCCCGGAGGAAGCTGGTGGCGGCAGCACGCACGGTGCCGATCGCCTCCTCGACACCCTCCTGGGAATCCGCATCCCAGATGGCGATGTTCCCGGCCGGGAAACCGTAATTCTGGGCGGTGCGCTTCGCCAGGGAGTTCGGGACGAGGATCGCGGACGTCCAGTGGCCCGGAAGTCCGCCCATCTTCGCCGCGATCTTGTCGAGCCAGGGGCCGAGGATGGCCATGTCGCCGTCGTGCCGCCTGTCGCCACCGGAGGCGTTCTCCTCGCCGTCCGTCACCACGATCTGGAGGAAGCTGTGCTCGCCGTATTCCTCCCAGATATGGCCCAGGTCGTCCAGGGACTTCAGAGAAGCCTCGATAAGGGCCGTAGCGCCATTGTTGACCTTGTACAGGCCCCGCATGGACGGCAGATGCTTCACGTCCATGTCCCAGACCAGGTTCTCCACCTTGTGGTCGAAGGAGTAGAGGCTGATCCGGGTCTCATGGCCGAGGCTGTCCGACTCGGCCTTCAGGCCCGCTACGAACTCGTCCACGACACGGATGAGTTGACTCTGGTGCTGACGCATGGAACCCGAACAGTCCACTACCAGCGCGACGTGATTCACCTTGTGCTGGATCTTGTTGGCGGACACGTTTCTGCTCCTTCTCCGAGGCTCCCCGAGTAATGCTTGAACTCTATGGGCAGGCACTGACAACGGCGTTTGACGCACGATCACCTGCCTGCGCCCGGCGACGTGCTCGGCCCCCAGGAGACGCCTGCCGACGGGGCCGGATCAGCGTGGTGCGGCCCACGTCATGAAGTTCGATGGTCCGCGTTCATTCCGCCTCTTCAGGGCGGAACTGGTTCCCACGACGTGGAGCCGACCGTCCTCGTGCTCGCCCTCAGCGGGTGACGGTGGCGAGCGCTGCGGCGTACTGCTCGTCGGTCACCGGTTCCAGCCAGGTGGTGCCGTCACCGTCGGCGTCGCCGTCGAGGAGCGGGTAGGTCCACTCCTTCAGGCTGCCCGTCAGCGGGGACTCGGGGAAGCTCCCTTGGAGCTGGCCGAGGCTCTCGCCCTCAAGGGGCACGTAGGCGGCCACGTATACGAGCCCCACGACGTTCTCCGCGGCGCCGGCCACGGTGATCAGCGCACCGCCGTACGAGTGGCCGACGAGTACGGTAGGACCGTCGACCTGGGCCAGGACGGAGGCGAGGTAGGCGGCGTCCGACGTCAGGCCCCGCAGCGGGTTCGACGGAGCGATCACCGGAATACCGCTGCTCCGCAGTTCCGCGATGACGCCTATCCAGCCTGTCGCGTCGGCGAAGGCACCGTGCACGAGGACGACGGTGGGGTTGGTCATGCAAGTTCTCTTCTCGGTGTCGGGCCACGTGGGGGCGTCGTCACGACGGCCAGGGCGCGGCCCGGAATTCGGCAAGAGGTCCGTGCGACGGCTCACGGTAGGGCCGTGGAAGCGGCACCTCTTGTACGTGCGCGCATCCGCGCTGACACGATGGCGCACAGGCGTCTCAGCGCCTTCGCTCGTCCTGGGCGCCGGCAGTCGTCGTCGCCAGGGCCGAGGTCGCCAGCGCCTGCCATTCGCTGGGGCTCATGCCGTAGGCCCCGCGGAACGTGCGGCTGAAGTGCGAGGGACTGCTGAAGCCCCAGCGGTGTGCCACCGCGGTCATGGTGATCCTCCGGCTGGAGCGGCCCAGTTCGAGCCGGCAGAGCTCGAGCCTGCGCCGCCGCACCCACTGGCTCACCGTGCTGCCGTCGTTCTGGAAGAGCTTTTGCAGGTACCGGACGGAGATGTGGTGGGCGCGTGCGATCGACTCCGGTGAGAGGTCCGGATCCATCAAATGCTCTTCGATGTAGCCGTGGATACGGGACAGCATCGCGTTGACGGCCCCGGACGCGTCGGCGGCCTCGTCCGTCGTGTCCGCTTCGAGGAGCTCCATGACCAGGACGGAGAGGAGGTGCACGGCCGTCCGGGCACGCCGGTCCCCGATCGTGGACCGGCGGAACTCCGCCTTGGCGGCGAGCGCGGTCAGGAAGTCGGACGCCAGCGCCCCGATCCCCTCCCGGCCGCGCACGGGTACGCCGAGCACCTGGTCCAGTTCCGACTCCGTGACGCCCAGATAGCACCGGGGCACCCGGAAGAAGATCATCTGGCAGTCCTCGCCGAACCGCAGCAGGTGCCGTCGGGCAGGGTCGCAGAAGACCAGGTCGTTCGGCTCCAACGGAGTCTTGGCACGCTCGTGGACGACGGTGACGGGCCCACGGACATGGACGCCGAGATAGACGTGGTTCCGGTCGTTCGTCTCCGGGATCTCGGAAAGCATCTGGACCAGCCACCCCGAGCGGGAGGAGGGCGAGGGGCCGTCAACGGCGACGGACCGGCCGAGCCGCTCGGCGAGCTCGTCGACGAGTGCCTGGAGCTCGGGGCTGCCGGGACGGGCTCGCTGGAGCCTTACGGTCATGCGCTGTTCCTCTCTCGATCAACTGCTCCCGCGGACTTCTGCATTCCGCGGTTCTTGATCAGTCTGAGGAAACGACGACCTCGGCACATCGCATGAATCGTCCATTGCCACGATACCCACGTGGGATACGAAGCGACTACTCTCCGTTGTCACGATGCTTCACCAGCAGGGTCAGCTCGGCGCGCGAGGAGACGTCCAGCTTGGTGAAGGCCCGGCGCAGGTGCGAGCTCACCGTGTGCGGTGAGAGGGAGAGGTGTTCGGCCGCCTGCTGGTTGGTCAGCCCTCGGGCCACGAGCCGTACCACCCGTAGCTCCGCGGCCGTCAACTCGGGCCATGCATCGGAGAGTCCGGTCTTCGAGGGCCGGCGGCGGACACCGGCGGCCCGCAGGCGCCGGCGCACCCGCGCGACGTCCCTTTCGG
The DNA here is from genome assembly GCF_040704695.1 of Streptomyces sp. NPDC048411. Classification (NCBI taxonomy): domain Bacteria; kingdom Bacillati; phylum Actinomycetota; class Actinomycetes; order Kitasatosporales; family Streptomycetaceae; genus Streptomyces; species Streptomyces sp. NPDC048411. The sequence goes on along the minus strand of NZ_JBEZKL010000007.1, from coordinate 43,538 downwards.
CGCCCGCTCGCGCATAGAGCGCGAGGGCCGTCTCGAAGTAGGAGACCGCTTCCGGCTTACGGGTGGCCGCCACCTTGCGTCCGGCGTCCTCCAGCGCCGACGCCCGGGCCAGTACCCGAGGGCAGTCCTCGTACAGCCGGACGGCGCGTACGAGAGGGGCGAGGTCGTTGTCGAGGAGCCCCCGTGCGTGAGCGGCGGTGGCGGCGAGGAACGGGAGGCCGGGATTGAGCACGGCTCGCTTCTCGGCCATGGCGACCGCCTGCACGGCCCGTTCGTGCCTGCCTGCGCGCAGCGCCATACGGACGAGCACCGGGGCGTCGGCCGGGTCGATCAGGCCGGCGTAGGCGGGGCGGTCCGCGGCGGGCGACGTCATCACCGCGTCGAGTTCGGCCATGGCGCGGTCGGGCAGGCCCTCGAAGTCGGCCATCAGCGCCAGCATCCAGGTGCCGAAGTGCCGGACGACGGGTGCGCCGTCACTCCGCATGCGCCTCGCCTCCGCCGCGTACGCTTCTGCGGTCTGCCGGTCGCCGGTGTGGAGGGCGACGCGGAGCATCACGTACCGGAGCGTGACGTCGGCGAGGTTGCCCGGGCCGGGATCGTCGGTCGCCGGAGACGCGGCTTCGGCGTCGGCCCGGGCGTCCGACAGCCGTCCGGTCTCCAGAAGGATGCGGGTGCGGGTCATGAGCCACATGCGGGTGGCGGCCGTCCGGCCCTGCTCCCCGGTGACCCGGATGCCTTCCTCCGCGACGGCGAGCGCCTCCGCGGTGCGTCCGGTGGTGTTCGACAGGAGGGCGTGCCACAAGGCCTCCGGCACCCACAGCGAGGTGCTGACGCCCAGGGCTTCGGCCAGCGCGGCGGACCGCTCGGCCTGCCGGAACGCCTCGGCCAGGTCCATGCGGTGGAAGCTCACGGCCGAGCGGACCGTCGTCAGCGTGGCCTCGGCGGTGCGGTCCCCCGCTGCCGCCGCGGTCTCCCAGGCCTCCGCGGCGACCTGCTCGGCCGCCGCGTGTTCGCCCGACATCGACAGGCCGACGGCGAGCATGGCGAGCAGTCGCCCCCTCGCGGTCAGGGAGATCCCGGGCAGTGCCGCCCCGGCGCGGGCCTGCCGGACCGCCTCGGAGAAGTCGAACTGTACGGCGAGGCGTGCCAGGGCGAGGCGTATGAGCGCCTCGCCCTCGGGTCCGAGACCGCCGGCCGCCAGGGCGGTGGCTCCCAGTTCACGCGCCTGGGCGGCCCGGCCCGTCTGCCAGAGCAGCGGGATCGTCTCGGCGATGACCCGCGGACGCTCCGGAGCGTCCGCCGCGGTGAGCTCCAGGGCCTTGAGGCTGCGCTCCGCGGCGGGTCCAGGAGCGGTGGCCGCGAGTTCCGCCGCTTCGGTGCGCAGCCGGTCGGCCTCCGCGGCGTCCCCCGGCGCCGCCCTCTCGGCCTCCGCGGCATCAGCCGGTGCTCTCCCCGGCGGCAGCCCGGCGGCCTGACGGCTCAGGGCCTGACGCAGGGGCAGGGGGAGGCCGGCTTCCACCGCCTCGCGGATCAGGTCGTGGCGGAAGGCGAGGCGATCGCCGCTCTCGGCGAGCAGATCGGCGTCGAGGGATTCCCGCACGGCTGTGATGAGCGCCGCCGAGGACCTGCCGAGCAGTTCGGCGAGCAGCGCGACAGTGACCGTGCCGCCCATGGCGGCCGCCGTCTGCACCAGCTCCCGCGCCTCGTCGGACAGCTGGTCGAGACGGCGCACGACAGAGGGGAGTTCCCGTGGGGCGGGGTGTCCTGCCGACAGCCTGGCCATGCCGTTCTCGATCGTCACCGCCTCCTCTCGCAGCGAGCCGAGCAGTTCGACCAGCAGCTGGGGCAACCCCTCGGCGCGCTTGGCGAGACGGAGGACGTCCGGATCGGGAGGGGCGCCCAGGACGTCCTCGGTGATCCGTGCGACCGCCCGGTCCCCCAGGGCTCCGAGGACCAGCCCGTGTGCGCCCGCCTGACGGATCCTGTCCAGGGTGGTGCGCACCCCGGACGGCACGCTGCCGGCGCGCACGGCGACCAGCCACAGGATCCGGTGCGACGAGAGGCCCGCCGCGAGGGTGTGGAAGGTGAGAAGGGTCAGGTCGTCGCACCACTGGAGGTCGTCGAGGACGACGAGCAGGGGTCCGTTCCGAGCCGCCTCCCGCAGGCGGTCCCCCAGCTCCTGAAGCAGCCAGAACCGCTGGCCGGGTGTGGCGGCGAGGTCCCGGAGGCGTTGGGCGCCCGACAGCGGTTCCTCGCCGGAGAGCACGCCTTCGAGGAGCGGGCCGAGCGGTACGAACTGTTCGTCGGGGTCCGCCGCCCCCTCGAACACCCGCGTCCCGCGCCGCCTCGCGGCCGCCGCGGCCTCGGCGAGGATCCTGGACCTGCCGATGCCGGCGGGGCCCTCGACGCGGACGATCCCGCCTTCGCCCCGGCCGAGCGCGTCGAGCCGCTCCTCGATGAACGCCAGTTCGGCGTCCCTGCCCCGGAGAGGTGTCCGTACGCCGTCGAGCCCCTCGGGCGCGGTCCTTGTCGTCACTCGGTTCACGCTCATACGGCGGAACAGTATGAACCATGTGAACCACCCCGCCCTCGCCCGGCCCGGGGGCCCGGCTCAGTCGAAGCGCAGGTCCGCGAGTTGGCGTTCGAGGACGGTGACGTCGTCCTCGGGCTCCTCCCCGACCGGGCGCGCCGCCATGAGCGCGGCGAGCTCGGCGCCCGCGCGGCGGACGCGGCCGGGCAGGCCGTCGGTGTACTCGTCTCCCCCCGAGCCCCAGTCCTCGGAGGCCGCGAACACGGCGGTGGGGACGACGACGGCGCGGAGGTAGGCGAAGAGCGGGCGCACGGCGTGCTCCAGGACGAGGGAGTGGCGGGCGGTGCCGCCCGTCGCGGCGGTCAGGACCGGCTTCCCCGTGAGGGCGTCCGGGTCGATCACGTCGAAGAAGGACTTGAAGAGACCGCTGTAGGACGCCGCGAACACGGGAGTGACGACGATCAGGCCGTCGGCCGCCGTCACCGCGTCGATCGCGGAGCTCAGTCGCGTCGGTGGGAATCCGGTCACGAGGTGGTTGGCGATGTCGCCGGCGAGTTCGCGCAGCTCCACGACCTCGGTCGACGGCGCCTGCCCCCGGCCGGTGAGTTCGTCGCGGGCGGATTCGGCCAGCCGGTCCGCGAGCAGGCGGGTGGAGGAGGGGGTGCTGAGGCCCGCGGAGACGACGGTCAGCTTCACGCGGCGGACACCTCCCGGGCGGCTCGGAGGGACGCGTGTGTGGGGGCCTCCGGCACGTCGGCCGGACGCCCCTTGGCGAATTCCCGCCGCAGTACGGGCACGACCTCCTCGCCGAGAATGTCGAGCTGTTCGAGGACGGTCTTCAGGGGCAGGCCCGCGTGGTCCATCAGGAACAGCTGGCGCTGGTAGTCGCCGACGGCCTCCCGGAACGACAACGTCCGCTCGATGACCTGCTGGGGAGAGCCCACGGTCAGCGGGGTCTGCTCGGTGAAGTCCTCGAGCGACGGGCCGTGGCCGTACACCGGCGCGTTGTCGAAGTAGGGCCGGAACTCCCTTACGGCGTCCTGGGAGTTCTTGCGCATGAAGACCTGTCCGCCCAGGCCGACGATCGCGTCCTCCGGCCGGCCGTGACCGTGGTGCGCGAACCGGCGCCGGTACAGCTGCACCATGCGCCGTGTGTGGTCGGCCGGCCAGAAGATGTTGTTGTGGAAGAAGCCGTCGCCGTAGAAGGCGGCCTGCTCCGCGATCTCAGGAGACCGGATGGACCCGTGCCAGACGAAGGGCGGGACGCCGTCCAGGGGCCGCGGTGTCGAGGTGAAGGCCTGGAGCGGCGTACGGAACGTGCCCTCCCAGTCCACGACGTCCTCGCGCCACAGCCGGCGCAGCAGCGCGTAGTTCTCCTTGGCGAGGTTGATGCCCTGGCGGATGTCCTGCCCGAACCACGGGTAGACGGGACCGGTGTTGCCGCGGCCCAGCATGAGGTCGACCCGGCCGTCGGCCAGGTGCTGGAGCATCGCGTAGTCCTCCGCGATCTTCACCGGGTCGTTGGTGGTGATCAGAGTCGTGGCGGTGGACAGGATCAGCTTCTCGGTGCGGGCGGCGATGTAGCCGAGCATGGTGGTCGGCGACGACGGGACGAACGGCGGGTTGTGGTGCTCGCCGGTCGCGAAGACGTCCAGGCCGACCTCCTCGGCCTTGAGCGCGATGGCGACCATCGCCTTGATGCGCTCGCGTTCGGTCGGAGTGCGGCCGGTGGTGGGGTCGGGGGTCACGTCCCCGACGGTGAAGATGCCGAACTGCATGGGGGTGTCTGCTCTCCTGAGCTCGTCCGGTTCCCGCGGGGGGAACCGGGGGCCGGGGTGACGCCGGGGCTCCGGCGTCAACCGGCGGGTCAACGGTGCGGTGTCACTTCGCCAGGAAGGCGAGGAGGGCGGTGTTGACCTCTTCGGCGTGGGTCCACAGCAGACCGTGCGGGGCGCCCTCGATCTCGACGTAGTCGGCCGCCGGAAGCGCCTTGTGGAAGGGGCGCGCCGTGCCCTCGGCCGGAAGGATGCGGTCGGCGGTGCCGTGCAGGATCAGCGCCGGCACGTCGACGGACGGGATGTCGGCGCGGAAGTCGGTGTACCAGGTCGCCGGCGCGGCGGAGGCGGCGAAGGAGCCGCCGCGGGCCGCGGTGTCCCAGCTGTTGCGGACGGCCTCCTCGCTGATGCGGGTGCCGAGGTTCTCGTCGAGGTTGTAGAAGTCGTTGAAGAAGGCGGTGTAGTAGGCGTACCGGTCGGCCTTGACGGCGGCGACGACGCCGTCGAAGAACTCCTTCGGGGCGACGCCGTCCGGGTTGTCGTCGCTCTTGAGCAGGCAGGGCTCCAGGGAGGCCAGGAAGGCGACCTTGGCGACGCGGCCGGAGCCGTACGTCGAGACATAGCGGGCGACCTCACCGGTGCCCATGGAGAAGCCGACGAGGACGGCGTCCCTCAGGTCGAGGGTCTCCATCACCGTGTTCAGGTCGGCGGCGAAGGTGTCGTAGTCGTAGCCGGTGGTCGGCTGCGAGGACTGGCCGAAGCCGCGGCGGTCGTACGTGATCACGCGGTAGCCGGCGTCGAGCAGCGCGGCGCTCTGGCGCTCCCAGGAGTGGCCGTCGAGCGGGAAGCCGTGGATGAGGACGACCGGCCGGCCGGCGCCCTGGTCCTCGAAGTACAGCTCGATGGGGGTGGTGTTCTCCTGGCCCACGGTGATGTACGGCATGGGTGTTCCCTCGTTTCCGGTGGACTGGTCCGCGCGTCGGAGCGGCGCGGTGTGCCCGTCACGCTAGGACCGATCCCATGCCTCCTGTTGCCGTACCGCGCACCGCACCTTGCACGGGGGCGCAGAGGTCGCTCAGTCGCCGGTGGCCGTTCCGGCGTCGTCCTCCGCGAGGACGATCCGGGCCAGGTGGACCCGTGAGCGCACCGCGAGCTTGCGGAAGATCGACGCCAGATGGGTGTTGACCGTGTGCGGAGAGACGACGAGGGCCTCCGCGGCCGACCGGTTGGTGTGACCCGCGGCGATCAGCCTGGCCACCTTGCGTTCCGAGGACGTGAGCGCGTCCCAGCCCTGGTCGGTGCGCGGCCGGAGGCGTCCGGTGCGCCGGCCTGGGCGGCGTGCGGCCCGTTCCAGATCGACCCGGACCTGGTCGGCCTCGGCATCGGCCCCGGCCTGGGCGTAGAGGTCGTGCGCCCTGGTCAGGGCAGGTGTCGCGGCGGCGGCGCCCGAGGTCAGCAGCGCCCGCCCGAGGTCGGCGGACGCGGCGGCGAGCGCCAGCGGCCGGGGGCCGGTGAGGAGGATGTCCACCGCCCGCTCCAGGAGTTCGTGGTCGGTGTTCACGAGGGCGGACGTGTGGGCGGCCGTCCCCTGGGCGGTCGGCACGGTGGGGTTGCGGGTGGCGTGTTCGGCGGCCTGGGCCGCGAGGTCCTCGGCCAGCTTCCGGTCCCCGCCGCGCAGGGCGATGTGCACGGCCTGGACGACATGCGGGCGCAGGAGCCGCCACCGGAGGAAGGGGTGGTCCCGCTGCACGGACCGGACGAGTTCGGCCGCTGCCGCGTGGTCGCCGTCGGCGTCGGCGACGACGGCCTCGAAGTACTGGTGCGTGGCGTGGTTGCCCGTGTTCGGCCGGTCGGCCACGGCCGCCCGCACGACGTCCAGGTGTTCCCGCGCGGCTTCGCGGTCGCCGCGCAGCATCGCGAGGAGGCCGCGGTTGACGCGGATGTTGACCAGGTTGCCGGGCAGGTGGAGGTCCGCTTCGAGCCGCTCGGCGGTGACGAGGTCGGCGTCCGCGTCGTCGAGGCGGCCGAGCCCCGTGTTCAGGGTTCCCTGGGCCCAGGTCAGCATGGCGGGGCGCAAGGGAGCATCGCCCGCCGTCCGGAGCAGTCGCCGTGCGGTGTCGAAGTCGTCCATGTGGATCCGGGCGACGGCCTCTTCCGGGAGGAAGGCCGTGTCGAACACGCTCAGGGCCGTGTGGTGTTCGACGGCGGCGGCGCAGTCGCCCGCGTTGAGCGCGATCTCGCCGAGACCCCACAGAGCGAGGACGCGGGCCTCCCGGTCACCGGCCCGCTCCGCCTCGGCGAGCGCCCGTTCGCCGGTCTCGCGCGCGGCCGCGAGGTCGCGCCCGCGGGACCGGGCGAGGGCCTGCCGGGCGGTCAGCCGGGCCCGGATCACGGGGTCGGTGACGGCTGCCAGCGCCGTCGTCGTGCGGCGGGTCAGCTCGTGGACGTCGTCGAGGTGCCAGAGCGTGTCGCCGAGTACGCACTGCAGACGGGCGAAGACGTCCAGGGGCGGCTGCCGGGCGAGCAGCGCGTCGCCGGTGTCCCGTGCCTCCGTGTACCGGCCCGCGCGGGTCAGCGCCACGATGGCCCGTTCTCCCACGTCGTACGCCATGGGCGCACGGGCCGGTACGAGTTCCAGGGCGCGTACGGCCAGGTCGGCGGCGAGGTCGGGCATCACGGCGATCACGTCCGTGGCGGCCGTGCCGAGCAGCCCGATCGCCTCCTGATCGCCGGGTTCGGCGCTCTTCAGCAGATGCGGGACCGCGTCGGTGGAGCTCCGGCCCGCTGCGACGAGCCGGCTCGCGGCCTCACGGTGGAGCGCCCGGCGTACGGAGGGAGCGAGATCGGCGTACACCGCCTGGCGGAGCAGGTCGTGGCGGAACAGGAGGCGGTCGCCGTCGTCGTGGAGGAGGGTGGCCGCGATCGCCTCGTCCACTTCGGCGCTGAGTCCGGAGGCGGGCCGGCCGCACAGGGCGGCGGCGTCCGCTAGCGAGAACGCGCGGCCGAGGACCGAGCCGATCCGCAGGAAGTGGAGGGTGTCCGGCCGGAGGTCGGCCAGCCGGTCGCGTACGCCGAGGACCAGCCGCTCGGGCGGTTCCGGCCCGTCCGCGCCCGACGCCGCGATGCCTGCGAGCATCTCGGCCGCGAGGAAGGGGTTGCCGCCCGCCCCGTCGAGGAGCTCATCGACCCGCGTCGGCACGTCCCCGCCGAGGACGTCGCGTGCCAGCTCGGCCACGGCCGTGTCGGACAACGGCCGCAGCGGGAGGGTCGTCGGCCGCGGCCCCTGCCCGTACAGTTCCGGGTCCTCCCGGCCCGTGAGCAGCCAGAGGACCGGGGAGCTGAGCAGCCGTGCCGGCATAACGCTCAGGGCGAAACGGCTGAGCGGGTCGGCCCATTGGACGTCGTCGACCGCGATCAGTACGGGCGTGCCCGCCGAGCGTTCCTCGATCAGCTGTGCCAGTCGTTCCACGAGCCAGATGCGCTGGTCGTGGTGGCCGGCGAGGTCCGCGAAGTCCGTGCCGGCGAGCAGTGGCGGGTCGCCGTGCAGGAGGCCCGAGGCCAGTGAGGCGAGCGGTGCCAGTTCGTGCAGTTCCTCGGCGCGTCCATGGCTGACGAGGAATCCGTGGGCCCGTGCGAGCGAGACGGCCTCCCGCAGCAGCGAGGTCTTCCCGATCCCGGGCTCGCCCAGGAGCAGCGCGATCGCTCCTCCCTCGCCGTCGCGCACCGTCTCGACCAGGGCGCGCAGCCGCTCCAGCTCGGCTTCGCGGCCTCGCAGCCCGGGCCTGCTCAGCCCCGTCGCCGCGCCTTGTTCCTCGGGCCGGTCGGAGCTCATCCCTTGACCGATCCGGCGAGCAGTCCCCGTGCGAAGTGCCGCCGGAGGGAGAAGAAGACGAGCAGCGGGACGAACGCCACCACGAAGGCTCCCGCGGTGAGCCGCTGCCACTCGTTGCCGTAGGTCCCGGCCATGCTGGCCAGTCGGACCGTCATCGGCGCGGTCTCGGCCGTTCCGCCCGACAGGGTCAGGGCCACGAGGAGGTCGTTCCATACCCAGATGAACTGGATGACGGCGAAGCCGACCAGGGCCGGGCGGGCCAGCGGCAGCACGATCCGGAGCAGCAGCGTCCCGTGTGACGCGCCGTCGACGCGAGCTGCCTCGATCAGGTCCCGGGGCAGCCCGGCCAGGAAGTTGTGCAGGAGGAACACCGCGAACGGCAGCGCGAAGGCCGTGTGGGCGAACCAGACCTGGCCGAACCGCGCGGGACCGGTGAGGTGCCACGCGGGCAGGAACAGCCAGCCCTGGGAGAAGAGCTTCAGGAGCGGGACGAGCGCCATCTGGAGCGGCACGACCTGGAGCGCGAAGATGCCGACGACGAGCGCGTCGCGCCCCCTGAAGTCGATCCAGGCCAGGGCGTACGCCGCGAGGAAGGCCAGGACGAGGGGGAACAGCACCGAGGGAACGGTGATGACGACGGAGTTGACGAAGTACTCCGCGAGCCGCCCCGCCCCGTTCCCGCCGCCGGAGAGCACCTGGCCGTAGTTGTCGAGCGTGAGGTGCGGCGTACCGAACAGGGTCCACCAGCCCGTCGTCTTGATCTCCTCCTCGGGGCGCAACGAGGAGAGCAGGAGACCGAGGGTCGGTGTCGTCCAGAGGACCGCGATCACCACGGCGACCCCCGTGAAGGAGCGGGAGGTCAGACGCTCCCGGACGCCGTTCACCCCGTCCTCCGCTGCGCCCTGACCTGGTGGGCGACGAAGGGGGTGACGAGGAGGAAGAGGAGCACGGCGAGCGCCGCGCCTCGGCCCGTCTCGCCGTAGCGGAAGGCCTGGTCGTACATCTCTTGGGCGATGACGCCCGTGTCGAACTGTCCGCCGGTCATGGTCTTGACGATGTCGAAGGCCTTGAGGGTGCCGATCGCCTGGGCGAGGAGCACGACGAGCAGCGTGGGCTTGATCGACGGCAGCGTGATCCGCCGGAAGATCTGCCGGGGGGACGCGCCGTCGAGCAGGGCCGCCTCGGTCAGCTCCGTGGGTACGGCCCTGATCGCGCCGGCCAGCAGGACGGCCGCGAAGCCCGCCTGCGTCCACACCGTCGCCACGATGAGGAACAGGACGTTCCAAGGAGAGTCCACGAGCCACTGCCTCGGTTCGCCGCCGAACGCAACGACGAGCTGGTTCAGCAGCCCGATCTGCCCGGCTTCCGCGGGACGGTAGGCGTAGACGAACTTCCAGACGACGCCCGCGCCGACGAAGGAGATCGCCATCGGCGTCAGGACGAGGGACAGCGCGAACGCTCTGAACCGCCACCGTGCGACGGCCGCCGCGTAGAGCAGACCGACCGCGGTCGACGTCAGCGGCACGAGGACCACCCACGCCAGGGTGTTGCGCAGCGCCACCAGCGCCCGGTGGTCGGTGAACATCCACACGTAGTTGTCCAAGCCGGCCCATGTGCCGCCCCCGCCGTCGGTGAACGACAGCGCCAGAGTGCGCAGACCGGGCAGGACGAGACCGACCGCGAGCAGCAGCAGCGCGGGGGCCAGCAGGATCAGGGCCGCGGCCCTCCTCCGTACCGGCCCCCGGTGCAGTGCGAGCAGGATCAGGGCGACCACCGCCCCGAAGGCGGCGACACCCTGGAGCAGGTACAGCAGCTTGGGCTGCTGGGCGACGGCGTCGAACGACATCAGTGGCTCGGCCAGGACCGTTCGACGGATTCGGCGACCTGCCGGGTGCTCGCTCCGCCGATCCAGTCGACGGCTCCCTTCCAGAACGTCCCGGCGCCGACCGACGCCGGCATCAGGTCCGAACCGTCGAACCTGAACTGTGTCCTGGGGTCCTGGAGCAGCTGGATCGAGAGCCGGTCGACGGGGGTCGCGGCGTTCGCCGGATCCACGCCCCTGTTCGCCGAGACGAACGGGCCCTTCTTCATCCGCGCGTTCGCGAAGTCTGCGGAGGCCAGGTACTCCTGGAACGCCCGCACCTCGGGACGGTCGGCGAACGCCGCGGTGAACACCCCACCGCCCAGTACGGGGCGGCTCGCCGGGTCGGCCCCCGGCAGGAGAAAGGTGTAGACGTCCTTGTCGGGTCCGATCTCGGTGCCCTTCGGCCACATGCCGGCGTAGAACGAGGCCTGGCGGTGCATCGCGCAGTCGCCGGAGAGGATCGGTGTACCGGCCTCCTGGAAGGAGATCGACGCCATCGACCGGGCCGGACCGAAACCGCCGTTGGCGTACCGGTCGTTCTTGAGGATGGACCCGACGGTGTTCATGGCCTTGATCACACGGGGGTCGTCGAACGGGATCTCGTGGGCGACCCATTGGTCGTAGACGTGCGTGCCCTGCTGGCGAAGGAGGACGTCCTCGATCCAGTCCGTCACGGGCCAGCCGGTCGCCTCGGCGGACTCGATGCCCGCGCACCACGGCTTGACGCCCGATGCCGCGACCTTCTCCGTGACGGCCATCAGCTCGGTCCACGTGCGGGGAACGCTCAGTCCCCTGTCGCGGAAGAACTTCGGGGAGTACCAGACGAACGACTTCACGTTCGCGACGAGTGGCGTGCCGTAGAGGGTGCCGTCCACGGTCGCGTATCGGTTCCAGTCCGCCGACCAGCCCTGCTTGGCGAGGGCCGCGACCCCGGCGCTCACGGGCTTCAGCTTCCCTGCCCGCGCGAAGCGCTCCAAGAGACCGGGCTGGGGGAAGAACGCCACGTCGGGCGCGTTCCCGCCGTCGACCCGGACCTGGATCTGCGCCTCGAACTCCCCGTCCCCCTCGTACTCGACGTCGATTCCCGTGCAGTCCGCGAAGTCCGCCCAGGTCTCTTCGAACAGATCGGCCTCCCGGTCCCGGTTCTCCGCGTAGACGGTGACCTTGGTGCCGGGGTGCTTGCCGTACCGGGCGTACGGTGCGCAGTCCGCGGTGGTGTGCGAGCGCGAACCGCTGTCCTGCGGGGCGCCGCAGGCGGTGGCGGTGACGGCGAGGGTGATGACGGCGAGCGCGAGCCTCGCGCCGTACCTCATGGGTGTGCTTCCTCCGATCGCCCGCCGCATGTTCTCGGCGGGCGTTTCGGAAAGCTACAGCGTTCGAACGAGATAGACCAATCGTTCGATGTTCAAGCGTCGGATCAACAGGATCAGTGCCCGGTGGACCGGGCCGCGTCCATGATCAGCTCCGCCACGGCCTTGGGCTGGGCGAGCATGACCAGGTGCGAGGAGTCGACCTCGACGGTGGTCATGCCGGCGCGCCGGTAGCCGAATCGCTCCACATCGGGATTGATCGTGCGGTCGGCGGAGGCCACCAGGCCCCACGAGGGCTTGGTCTTCCACGCCGCGACCGGCGCCGCCTCCGAAAAGGCCCGCGCGGCCAGGGGGCGCTGGGAGACCGCGAGCACCGCGGCGAGGTCGGGGGCGACGTCCGCCGCGAACAGGTCGGGGAACCGGTCGATCGCCACCGAGACGTCGGTGCCGGTCTCGTGGGAGCCGGCCACCGGGAACGGGGTGTGGACGAGCGCGTCGGCGAGACCGGAGTCGGGGAAGCCGCCCTGCAGTTCGCCCAGGCTCTCGCCCTCCTCGAGCGCATATCCCGCGAGGTACACCAGGGCGCGGACGTTGTCCTCCGTACCGGCGAGGGTGATGACGGCGCCGCCGTAGGAGTGCCCCACCAGGATCACGGGGCCTTCGACGGCACGGACCACCGAGGCGATGTACGCGGCGTCGTCGACGAGGCTCCGGTTGGGCACCGCCGGGGCTATCACCTCCAGACCGGCGGCGGTCAGTTCGGGGATGACACGGGCGAAGCCGGAGGCGTCGGCGAAGGCGCCGTGGACCAGGACGACGGTGGGGCGGGCGTGTCGGGCCATGCGGGAACTCCTCAGAGAGTGGACGTGGAAGGCGGTGGTGGGGTGGTTCAGAGGCCGAAGCGGGCGCGGTGCGCCTCGGGCACCAGGTCGGCGTACTCGGGGTGCTTGCCGATCCAGCCCCGGATGAAGGGGCAGTACGGCAGGACGCGCAGCCCGCGGACCCGGGCGTCGTCGAGGGCGCCGCGGGCGAGCATCCCGCCCAGACCCTGGCTGCCGAAGCGGGGATCGATCTCGGTGTGGATGAAGGCGATCTCGCCGTCCGAGAGGTGGTACTCGGCGAAGCCGGCGGTCTCGGTGCCGTCGTCGCCGGCGAGGATCTCGTACCGGGACTTCTCGGGCCGGTCGGTCACTCGGGGTTCCATGGGTGCTCCTGTGCGGTCGTGGTGTGACGGGGGCGGCCGCGCTCAGAGGGTGCGGCGCACGCCCGCCTGGCGTTCCAGGTTGCGGAGCTGGACGGCGAGGTCGCCTTCGACGGCGAGGTGGGCGGGGCCGCTGCGGCCGATGGGCAGGACCTGCTCACTGCGCATGTCCTCGAGCATGAGGGCGAACGCCGTGTACATCGCGACGACCGCCACCAGCAAGCCGAGCGCCCCGGACGTGCGCGTCAGCCATTCGGCGCCGGTGAGGCCCGCGAGGCCGGTGGTCGCCCAGCGGGGCAGGGAGACCGCGAGGACGAACCACAGCGCCCGCTTGGGCCCGGTCACGGCGGTCATCAGCGCGCCGAAGCAGAGGAGTGCCAGGTTGAAGACGCCGAGGACCTTCAGGCCGTCGGCCGCGCCGCTGAGCATGATGAGCGAGTAGGGCAGCCAGCTGCCGGCGAACACCGCCATCAGGGTCGCCGCGATCACATCGCGGGCGCCGAAGGCCAGGAAACTGACCAGGAGTTGAAGCACGAAGGCCGGCAGCACGGTGAAGGCGACGGCGGTGCGGGCCTCCTCGCCGAGGATCCCGAGCTGGAGGCAGCCCGTCATCACGGACGCGATGGCGATCGTGAAGAAGCCGAGCGGCATGGGTGAGGCGATGGGGCGCAGGTTGATCCGTGTCATCGACCGGAGGTCCGGCTCGAAACGGCGTCCCGGGGGAGCGTCCGGCGGGGCGTCAGTCATCGGATGTCTCTCTTTCAGTGATCGAAGCAGGGGTCGACGAACGACGGCTGTACATCGGGGATGGAGCCGCGCGCGACGCGCCAGCGGCGGTGCTGCTCGGACTCGGCGACGGCGTCGGCCACGAGCGTGGCCTGTCGGGCACCGCTCTGGTAGCCGCCGAAGTGGGCCACGGGGCTCCACTCGGGGCTCACCGGCGGGACGGCCTCGTCGAGACCCTCGTACTCCGCGGCGGCGTGGACGATGCGGCCGCCGACGACGGTGAGGACGGACTCGATGTCGGGGATGACGTCCTCGGGCACGGTGAGGTAGTCGTCGGAGAGGATCGCGAGGTCGGCGTACGAACCTTCTCGCAGGGTTCCCTTGACGTCCTGCTCGCCGGTGAGCTGCGCTCCGCCCCGGGTGTAGAGGCCGAGGGCGGTCTCCCGGTCGAGCAGGTTCCCCGCCGGATAGAGCGCGGTGCCGCCGACGGTGCGCCCGGTCACCAGCCAGTGGAGTGCGACCCACGGGTTGTAGGAGGAGACGCGGGTGGCGTCGGTTCCGGCGGCGACGGTCAGGCCCCGGTCGAGCATGGCGCGGACCGGCGGGGTGTGGGCGGCGGCCTCGGCGCCGTAGCGGTCGCGGAAGGCGGTGCCCTGGAAGGACATGCGGTTCTGGACGGACAGGGCACCGCCGAGGGCGGCGATCCGGTCCAGGCTGTCGGCCGAGACGGTCTCGGCGTGGTCGAAGAGCCAGCGGTTACCGCCGGGGAACAGTCCTTCCGCCGCGAGCTTCTCGAAGACGGCCAGGTCGCGGCGGATCGTCTCGTCGTAGGTCGCGTGGAGCCGGAAGCCCCAGCCGTTCTCCAGGAGGAGCCGGACGGCCTGCTCGAACTCGGCCTCGTACCCGGCGGCGAGCTCGGGCCGGGGCTCGGAGAAGTTCTCGAAGTCCGCGGCGGCCCAGGTCAGGTTCTCGCCCGCGCCGTTCAGCCGGAGCCACTCGTCGCCGTCCCCGGGCTTCACCATCTCGGTCCAGCGCTTGAGGTCGGCGAGCTCCTGGCCAGCCGTCTGCGGGAAGAGGTGGTAGGCGATCCGCAGGGTCAGCTCACCCGACCTGGCGAGGTCGGTGACCGTGGCGTAGTTGTCGGGGAAGTTCTGGAACCCGCCGGCCGCGTCGACCGCGGACGTCAGGCCGAAGCGGTTCAGCTCGCGCAGGAAATGCCGTGTCGACGTCCGCTTGTCGGTCTCGTCGAGGGCCGGCGCCTTGGCCAGGGTCGAGTACAGGATGAGCGCGCTCGGAGCGGCGAGGAGCACTCCGTTGGGTTCGCCGTCCCTGCCCCGTACGATCTGGCCGCCCCGAGGATCGGGGGTGTCGCGGGTGAAGCCGGCGGCCCGCACCGCGGCCCGGTTCATCAGGGCCGACTGGTACAGGTGCAGGACGAAGACCGGGGTGTCGGGGGCGGCGGCGTTCAGTTCGGCGACGGTCGGCATCCTGCGCTCGGCGAACTGCTCGGCGGTCCAGCCGCCCACGACCCGGATCCACTGCCCCTTCGGGGTGCGGCCGGCCTGCTCGCGCAGCATCGCGAGGGCGTGGCGCAGGCTGCGCACCCCGTCCCAGCGGAGCTCCAGGACGTAGTTGAGGCCGCCTCGGATGACGTGCAGGTGGGAGTCGTTGAGTCCGGGGATCACCCGGCGGCCCAGGGCGTCGACGACCTTCGTGGCCGGGCCGACGAGGTGGGCGAGGTCGTGGTCGTCGCCGAGGGCCGCGATCCGGCCGTCGTGGATCGCGACGGCGCGGGCCTCGGGGCGGTCGGGGTCGCCGGTGAACACCTTCGCGTTGCGGACGAGGAGGTCGGCCTGCGCGGGTTCCCGGCGCTGGGCGGGGACGAGGCCCGCCACCGGCATGCTCGTCGAGGGCCGGGTCATGCCAGGGCCTCGCGCAGGACGTCGGCCGCGAGGCCGATGGCAAGGTCCGCGGCCCACGTGTCGCGCAGCGCGTTCAGCATCACGAAGTCGTGGATGGTGCCCTGGACGCGCAGGGCGGTGACGGGGACCCCGGCGGCGCGGAGCTTCGCCGCGTACGCCTCGCCCTCGTCGCGCAGGACGTCGGCCTCGGCCGTGACGACCAGGGCGGGCGGCAGGCCGGTGAGCTGCTCGATGGTGGCGCGCAGCGGCGAGGCGGTGATCTGGGCGCGCTCGGCCTCGTCGGTCGTGTACTGGTCCCAGAACCACTTCATGGCGTCGCGGCGCAGGAAGTAGCCCTCGGCGAAGTCGTGGTACGAGTCGGTGTCGAAGCTCGCGTCGGTGACCGGGTAGAAGAGGACCTGGTGGGCGATGCGGACGTCGCCGCGCTGCTTGGCCATGAGGGTGAGGGCGGCGGTCATGTTCCCGCCGACGGAGTCGCCCGCGACGGCGATCCGGGCGCCGTCGAGGTCCTTGTGGTGGCCCTCGCGAGCGACCCACTGGGCGACGCTGTAGTTCTGCTCGATGGCGACGGGGTAGCGGGCCTCGGGCGAGAGGTCGTACTCGGGGAAGACGACGGCCGCCCCGGTGCCGACGGCGAGTTCGCGGACGAGCCGGTCGTGGGTGTGGGCGTTGCCGAAGACCCAGCCCGCGCCGTGGATGTAGAGGACGACGGGGAGCGGGCCGGTCGCGCCGCTCGGGCGGACGATCCGGGCGCGGACGTCGCCGGTCGAGCCGCCGTGGACGGTGATCCACTCCTCGTCGACGTCCAGCAGCGGGACGCCCTCACCGCTCTGGACGTCGTCCACGGCCTTGCGGCCGTCGGCCACGGGGATCTGGTAGAGGTACGGCGGCTGGGCGGTGGCGTCGGCGAAGGCCTGGGCGGCCGGTTCGAGGACCGGACGGTTCTTCATGAGAGGTTCTCCTTCTGGGGATGTACGGGGCGGGTCGGAGCGTCAGCGGGTCGCCCGCACGGCGGCGAGGATCACGTGGGTAACCACGGCCGGGCGGGAGACGGCCACGGCGTGCGACGCGTCCACTTCGGTGATGTGCGAGCCGGCACGCTGGGCCATCCACCGTTCGGCGGCCGGCGGAATGTTCTTGTCGGCGGTGGCGATCAGCGCCCAGGACGGGATCGTCTTCCAGGCCGCCTCCCCGGCCTTCTCCTCCAGCGCGGCGGTGGCGACCGGGCGCTGGGTCGCGGCCATGACCACCGCTTCGGCGGTGGGGACATCGGCGGCGAACTGCCCGTGGAACTTGGCCCGTTCGATGAAGAGTTCGGTGCCGGTGCCACCGCCGGGCAGCGGGTACGACTGCGGGTTCACGGTGTCGCCGAGGGTGGAACCCGGGAACTTGGCGGCAAGCTCGGCCGCGCTCTCGCCCTTGTCCGGGGTGAACGCGGCGATGTAGACGAGGGCCTTCACACGGCTGTCGCCCACCGCGGCGCCACTGATGACGGCGCCGCCGTAGGAGTGGCCGACCAGGACGACCGGCCCGTCGACGGCGGCCAGCACGCTGCGCAGGTAGGCGGTGTCCGCGGCAAGACCGCGCAGCGGGTTTGCCGGGGCCAGGACGGGGTAGCCGGCGTGCTGCAGCCGCCGGATCGTGCCGCTCCAGCTGGAGGCGTCCGCGAACGCTCCGTGGACCAGGACGATCGTGGGCTTGGGGTCGTGCCGGTCGGTGCCGGCGGCGGCCGGGCGGCTCGCGGGTGCGGCGGGTGCGGCGCCGATCAGGGCGGCCAAGGTCGCGGGCATGGCGAGGGCGAGGGTGCGCCTCGTGAGATGCATGGGTGGGTGTTTCCTTGTCGGGTGGGGAAGCGTTCGGGTGTGCTCGATCGAGCGGGAGGCGGTGCGCCGCTCGGGCGGAGGGGGTGCGCCGGCTGGGCGGACGGGCCCCGGCACGGGAGAAGTGGACCAGGCCTCAAAGGCCGTACGCCTCCAGGAGCCGGAGCCAGACCTCGCTCACCGTCGGGAAGGCGGGCACGGCGTGCCACAGGCGCTCCAGGGGGACCTCGCCCACGATGGCGACGGTGGCCGTGTGGATGAGCTCGGTCGCCATCGGACCGGTGAGCGTGCAGCCGACGACGACCCCTCGGGTCTCGTCGACGACGAGCTTGGCGTGGCCGCGGTAGTCGTCCGCGTGGAGCGCGGCTCCGGCGACGTCGTCGATGCGGTACTCCACCGCGCGTACGGCGATGCCCGCTTCGCGTGCGGCGCGTTCGGTGAGACCGACGCTCGCGACCTCCGGACGGGTGAAGACGGCCTGGGGGACGGCTGCTTGGCCGGCCCGCGCACTCCACGCCTGCCGGCCTCCGGTGCCGGCCGGTCGGCCCGCGGCACGCTCAGCGATCGCGGCGGCGCAGGCGCGGGCCTCGTACTTGGCCATGTGGGTCAGCGGCGCCCGGCGGTTGACGTCGCCGACGGCGTAGAGCCAGTCGCCCTCGACCGCGGTGACCCGACAGGTGTCGTCGACCGGAAGCCAGCCGCCCGCCTGCAGTCCGACGGAGTCGAGACCGAGGTCGGCCGTGCGCGGGCGACGGCCCACGGCGGCAAGGACCTCGTCGCAGACGAGGGCGGTGCCGTCGTCGGTCTCCACGGTCACGGTACGAGTGGTCTCGTCACGGGCGGCCCGGACGGCCGACACCCCGAAGCGGATCCTGACGCCCAGATCGCTCAGCCCCCGGGTGACCTCTTCGCCGGCGCACGGCTCCCAGCCTGTGAGCAGGGCCTGGTCGCGGACGAGGAGCGTGACAGAGGCGCCGAGCGAGCGCCACGCGGTGGCCATCTCGCAGGCCACCACTCCCCCGCCGATGACCACGAGCCGCGCGGGCACCGCGTCGGCGGTGGTGGCCTGCCGGTTGGTCCACACACCGATCCGGTCGAGCCCTTCGACCGGTGGAAGGGCGGGTTCCGTGCCGGTGCAGACCACGACCGCGCGCCGGGCCCGCAGGGTACGGACCATGCCGTCGGCCCGGGTCACCTCCACCCGGCGCTCACCGGCGAGCCGTCCGTGCCCCCGTACGAGCGCGATGCCCGCCCCGTCGAGCCAGTCGGCCTGGCCGGTGTCGTCACCGCGCCCGGTGAAGCGGTCTCGTCGGGCCAGCACCCGCGCGGGGTCGAGTGCCGCCGTGACCGCCTGCCGGGCCCCGTCGACCGAGCGGGCCTCCGCTCGGGCGGCGCTGGGACGAAGCATGGCCTTGCTCGGCACGCAGGCGCGGTAGGAGCACTCGCCGCCGACCGCGTCGGCCTCGACGACGACGGCGGTCAGCCCCGACCTGACGGCGCGGCCGGCGACGACCTCGCCGGCCGGCCCGCCGCCGACCACGACGACGTCGTACGTGTCCATCAGCCGTGCACCAGAGGGGTGTCCACGAGGTGCTCGGCCAGGAACCACACCTGCGCCTCGCCGGTACGGATGACGTCGGAGACGAGCAGGTCGGTGCTGCCCTCGTCGCCCTCGGCCGAGATCCGGGCGGCGGCGTCCCGGGCGTCGATCAGGATCCGCTCGTGCGCGTCGAGGAGCCGCGACAGCATGACGGGAACCGGCTCCACACCGTCCGGAGGCCGGGGGATCGCGGTCAGCTCGGCGACGTGGCGCGGGTCCCCGACGGCGACGCCGCCGAGGCTCTGGACGCGCTCGGCCAGCGCGTCCACGATGGCCAGTTGGGCCTCCGCGTGCTTGTCCAGCATGAGGTGGAGCGAGTAGAAGGTCGCTCCGCGCATGAGCCAGTGGTGCTTCTTGTAGAGGGAGTACAGGATCTGGGTGTCGGCGAGTACGCGGTTCAGCCGCTGGCAGGCGTACATGCGGGTGTCGTGGCCGAGGCCGATCGGCAGCTGCTTGAGCGTGCCGAACGCCTGGGTCTCGGCGCCCTTCTGATGCAGCAACGGCTGGCCGCCGCCGTGTGAGGTGGTGAGGGTGTCCATCGAGTACTCCTGTACAGGGAGAGGTGGGTGAGTGGGCCCGGTCGCCCGGTCGGGGTACGCGGGCGACCGGACCCGGTCTGCGCGGCCCGCGCTCAGCGCTCGGCGATCGCCGGGGCGGCGGGGGTCCGGTGCAGGACGAGCCGGGTGAGGAGCCCGCTGCCGAGACCGGCGACGAGCGCGAGGGCCGCCCACCACAGCGGGTACGCCGTGAGGCCGAGGGCCGCGTCGAGGGACCAGGCGCCGGGACCGGTGGCGGCGAGGGCGGCGGCGGTGCCGATGAGGACGAGCGGGTACTCGTAGCCGTCGTTCTGCACCCAGAGCCCGTTGTGCCACTTCACGGTGAGGGCGACCGTCATGACCCCGATGGCCCCGGTCGCGGCGAGCGGAGTCAGGAAGCCGGTGGCGAGCAGCAGACCGGATCCGATCTGACCGCCGCCCGCCGCCAGGGCGGTGAGGACACCGCCGCGGAAGCCGTCGCCACGGAACTCCTCGGTGCCGCCCCGCAGTCCCCTGCCGCCCAGGTGGCGACTGACCTTCTGCACCCCGTGGCCGGCCACGAGCAGTCCCACCAGCAGACGCAGGATCAGAATGCCGGTGTCCACAGGGGTCAGCCGGCCGCGTGCGCGCCGATGACCGACTGCGCGTACACGACACCCAGGCCGTACGCGCCCGCGTGGGCCTTGACGATCTCCATGACCGCGCCGTACGTCTCCTGACGCGCCCAGTCGCGCTGCAGCTCCAGGAGCACCTGCACCCAGGTCACCGGCACCGCGCCGGCGGCGATCATCCGCTGGAGCGCGTGCTCGTGGGCGGCCGGGCTGACGCCACCGGAGGCGTCGGAGACGACGTACACCTCGTAACCCTGCTCAAGCGCCGACAGCGCGGGCAGCACCAGGCAGACCTCAGTCCACAGACCGGAGAGAATGATCTTCTTGCGGCCGGTCGCCTTGACCGCCGCCACGAGCGCCTCGTCCTCCCAGGCGTTCATGGTCGTGCGGTCGATGACCTCGTGCTTGGGGAACACCTCGGCGAGCTGCGGCAGCAGGGGCCCGGAGAACGACTCGGCGGCCACCGTGGTCAGAACGGCCGGCACATCGAACGCCTGAGCCGCCTTGGCGAGACCCACGGTGCTGTTGATGATCGCGGCCCGGTCGCCGCTCCCGGTGCCGAAGAACATCTGCGGCTGGTGGTCCACGAAGAGCATGACGGAGTTGTCAGGCGTGAGCAGATCCTTGCTCGGGGCGGCCTGCACCTTGCTGACGTCGAACATGAGGGGTCCTCTCGAAGCAATCGGTAACGTGCCCGCCGCGTCCGCGGCCCGGCACTTCTTCAAGCTACGAGCGACCAGACCGACCGTGTTGTCCTCCGGCGCCCAGGAGTTGGCACGACCGCGCACAACCGGTCAAGGACCAGAGCCGCGCAGTGTCACAGGCGCGAACGCGCAAGGCCGCGAGGCCGGCACACTCGCCCCGAGACACCCCCCGAAACGGTGCGTAACCACACACCAACCCAACGAAGGGCCGCCTCACCAGCGGAAACACGGCCAGGGACGGGCCGCGGCTGGGGAGAATGAAGCCGCCCCGGGGAGCGGCTGGGGAGAATCGACCGCGTAGGACGGCGTCACTGCGAAAGCCCCGGAAACGAGCAAATTCGCAGATCAGCCCGGCTCGTGCAGCAATCTGCACATACCCTCCCCGTGGGTCGCGCCCGCGGAAGAGCCGGACTGGCGCGCCGCACCCCCCATCCATCGGAGCACAGGAATCTCCGACCACCGCGCGAAAGCCAAACCCTCCTACACAGGATCGCGTGACGTTCACGGAGCAGCCTCTGCAAGAGCTCGCGGAGGCCGGCGGCCGGATCGTCAAGAGCGGCGGTCCGGGCTCCGTGAACTGGCCGTCCCGCATCACCGCGGCACGCAGGTCGGGAAAGATCCCCGAGACGAAGGAGCTCTACGGAGGCTGGTGCCATGTAGCCCGGCATCGGGGCGGACCTGGCTACCCATGGTCCCGGCAGCCTTCGCGTCAGGCGGAGACGCGCGTGATGATCCTTGGACGGGCGATCTCTGCGAGGTCGGGGGCGAGTTCCTCGTCGCGCAAGAGCCGCTCGATGGAGGAGGCGACCGCCGCCGCGCCTTCGACCGGGTCCAGGTAGGTCGTGGTGAGGGCAGGACGGAGGGCGGCGCCGAGCGGGTGGTTGTCGGTGCCGACGACGGCGATGTCCTCCGGTACGCGTAGACCGGCGTCGGCGAGGGCCTGGAGGAGAACGAGCCCGAACTCGTCGTTGTACGTGTAGACGGCGTCCGGCCGGCGCCGCGGGTCGCGCCAGAGTTCGACGGCCGGGGCGAGGCTCTCGGTCGTCAGGGCGCAGTCGACCCTCTGGACGGGGACGCCGGCCTTCCCCGCGACCGTCGTCACGGCGTCGAAGCGGTCGCGGGCGAGCTCGGCGATGTCGCCGCCGGGGACGAGGCAGGCGAGGCGGCGGTGCCCGCGGTCCAGGAGGTACCGGGCGGCCAGGTCCGCGACCGAGACGCTGTCCACGATGACGGTCGGCGCGTACGGCACGGGGCGGCGGGCTTCGAGGAGGACGTGGTCGACACCTGCCCGGCGCAGGAGTCCCACCGCCTCTTCGGGGCACCGGTCGGCCGCGACGAGCACGGCGGCAGGGCGGTGCTCGGCCCACCGCCGCGCTCCGGAGACTCCGCTCGCGTCGCGATCGCCGTGGATGAGCAGGGTGAGTCCGCGTGCGGTCAGTTCTCGGTCGAGGTGCTCCAGGTAGGCGGTGCGGGCGAGGGCGAGCGGCAGGCGCGGCATGGGGTACAGCACGATGTTGCTGCGGCCCGCCCGAAGCATCCGCGCGGAGGCGTGCGGGGTGTATCCGAGTTCGCGTACGGCGGCCAGCACCCGGCGCCGCGCCTCGTCGCTGATGGGCCGGTCCCGGTCGTCGTTCAGGACCGAGGACACGGTGGTGCGGGAGACCCCGGCAAGGCGGGCGACGTCGGCGCTCGTCGGGCGGCGCTGGGCGGGGCTCACGTCGGGTCGGCTCCTCGATCGAGCGATGGGCACGTGTCCATTGCGTTTCCGTCATCCTACGGGGCGCGGAAAAGAATCTCACCTGACGCTCTTGTTTCGCCCTCCACAGCCATGTCAGGGTTGCGCCACACCGGGTGGACACGTGTCCACTACGCGATGGGCGCGTTGCGCACGCGCTTTCGGCCAGGTGCCCCGACCTCATGCCTTTCGCGGTCACCGCCTGTTCGCGCCCCTACCCCGAACCCACGGAGGTGTCCCCCATGGACACAGTCGATCCCGCGACGCCCGCCCCCGGAGGCATCGACGCTCCTGCGGCACCCGCCCCCAGCGGCATCCCCACACCATCGGCACCCGGGCCGGCTCCGGAGCCCTCCCGGGTCGGCCCGGGATTCATCACCGCGCTGACCGGTGCCTACTTCGGTACGTGGCTGGCGCTGCTGCCCGCGGCCCAGATCACGCTCGCGCTGCGGGTCCAGCAGATCGCGCCCGACGACAAGGCCGCGGTGCTCTCCCTGGTCCTCAGCGTGGGCGCCGTCGTCGCGCTGCTCGGCCAGAACGTCTTCGGGCTGCTCTCCGACCGGACGACCAGTCGCTTCGGCATGCGGCGGCCCTGGATCGCCCTCGGCTCCGTGTCCGGAGCCGCGAGCCTCGTCCTGCTCGCCACCGCGGCGAACACGGCGCTGCTGGTCATCGCCTGGGCGCTCACCCAGCTGACGTTCAACATCCTGCTGGCCGGGCTCAACCCCGTCGTCGCCGACCAGGTCCCGCCGGCCCAGCTCGGCCGGGTCACCGCCCTTGCGGGGATGACCACCCAACTGGGCGTGGCCGGCGGCGCCTTCCTCGTCCAGGCACTGCTGCCCGACCTGACCATCGCGCTCCTGGTCCCCGCGCTGCTGTGTCTGGTGGGTTGCGCGATCCTGCTGCGGATCCTGCCGGACCGGCGCCTCGACCGCGCCGACGTCCCGCCGATGACCTGGCGGACCTGGCTGAGCGCGTACTGGATCAGCCCCCGCCGGGCTCCCGACTTCGCGTGGGCGTGGCTCTCGCGCTTCCTGGTCGGGTTCGGAAACGTGACCCTCAGCAGCTACCAGACGTACTTCCTCATGGACCGCTTCGGATACGACGAGGACGCGATCGGCGGCGTCGTGTTCAAGGTCCTGCTGGTCAGCGCCGTGTGCATGGTCGTGGCCAGCTTGGTGTTCGGAGCGCTGTCGGACCGTCTGCGCCGGCGTAAACCCTTTGTCCTGCTCTCGGCGGTCGTGCTCGCCCTCGCCCACGTGATGGCCGCGTTCGCTCCGTCCTTCGGCTGGTACCTCGCGGCGAGCGCGGTCGCGGGCGTCGCCTCCGGCTGCTTCCTGGCCGTCGACCTGGCCCTGGTGACCGGAGTGCTGCCGTCGCGCGCCGACACGGGCAAGGACATGAGCGTGTTCCACCTGGCCCAGGTGCTTCCCCAGTCGCTGGCCCCCGCGGTCGCTCCGCTCTTCCTCGCCATCGGCGGCGGGGACAACTACGCGGCCTTCTTCCTCGCCGGAGCGGTCATCGGCCTCATCGGAGCCGTGTGCAACCAGCGCATCAGATCGGTCCGGTGACCTCCTTGCGCCTTCGCCTCGGCCGTTTCACGGCCTTCATCCCGTACGCAGGGCCCCGGCCCAGACGAGGAGGAATACCCTCATGACCCAATCCACCGACACGACCACCGCCCCCGCCACCACGCAGGTGATCGAGGCGGCGCTCGCCCGCCTCGACCTGGACGCCAAGACCCGCCTCCTGGCCGGCCAGGACCTGTGGTCCCTGCCCGCCCTGCCCGAGATCGGGCTGGCCTCCCTGGTCATGTCCGACGGCCCGGTCGGCGTGCGCGGCTCCGGCTGGACGCCGGATGACCCGTCGCTGACCCTGCCGAGCCCGACCGCGCTCGCCGCGAGCTGGGACCCGGGGCTGGCCCGGCGGGCCGGCCGGGTCCTGGCCCAGGAGGCCCACCGCAAGGGTGTCCACGTCCTGCTCGCCCCGACGATCAACCTGCACCGCTCCCCGCTGGGCGGCCGGCATTTCGAGGCGTACTCCGAGGAGCCGCTGCTCACCGCCAGGATCGGTGCCGGTTACGTCACCGGCGTACAGGAGAGCGGTGTCGCCGCCACGCTGAAGCACTTCGTCGCCAACGACGCCGAGACCGACCGCTTCACCGTCGACAACCACGTCGACGAGCGCACGCTGAGGGAGCTGTACCTGGCCCCCTTCGAAGAGATCATCGCCGCCGCGAACCCGTGGCTGACGATGTCCGCGTACAACTCGGTCAACGGTTCCACCATGACCGAGCACCGCCCGCTCCAGGTCGGCGTGCTGCGCGAGGAATGGGGCTACGACGGCGTCGTCGTCTCCGACTGGCTCGCCGCCCGCGACACCGTACGGGCCATCGAGGGCGGCCTGGACGTGGCCATGCCCGGCCCGCACACCGTCTTCGGCCCGGCGCTCGCCGCCGCCGTACGCAAGGGCGAGGTGGCGGAGGAGAGGGTCGACGCCGCCGTACGCCGTGTGCTGCTGCTCGCCGCCCGGCTCGGGCTCCTTGCCGGGGCCGCACCGGCCGTCCCCTCCCCCCGGCGACCCGCGCCCGACGACGGGACCGCCTGCGCTCGGGAGATCGCCACCCGCTCCTTCGTGCTGCTCCGCAACGAGCGGCGGATCCTGCCCCTGGACCCGGCCCGCCTCGGCGGCACCCCATCGCTGAACCCGGCCGGTATCGGCGGCATCGCCCTCATCGGCCACGCCGCCCGCCACGCCCGCATCCTCGGGGGAGGCTCGGCCACCGTCTTCCCCCGCTCCGTCGTCTCGCCGCTGGAGGGCCTGCGTGCCGCCCTGCCCGAGGGCACCCCGCTCACCTGGGTCCGGGGCGCCGACCTGAGCGACGGCCTGTCCCCGGCTTCCGACGGCTTCACCCTGCGCGCCGTCCTCCGGGACGCGCACGGCGCCGTGCTCGCCGAGCGGCCCCTGCCCGACGGGCGCATCCGGTGGCTGGCCGAGACCCTGCCGGGCGGCGCCGACTTCGACGCGCTGGCGACCGTCGAACTCGTCGGCACGTTCGTCCCCCGGACCGGCGGACCGCACGAGTTCGGCACCCGCGGCCTGGGAGCATTCCGCCTCACCGTCGACGGCACGACGCTCTACGACGGCGTCCACCGCCCCGCCGACGCCGATCCCCTGGCCGCCATCACCGGCCCCCCGGTGTCGCGCGGCTCCGTGGACCTCACCGCAGACGAGTCCGTCGAGGTCAGCCTGCTGGCCTCGGACCCGAAGACCGTCTACGGCTCGCTGCGCGGTGTCACCTTCGGCCTCGCCCACCGCGAACCCATCAGCGGGGACGACGAGTTGATCGAGGAGGCGGTCGCCGCCGCGACGGCCGCCGACACCGCGATCGTCGTCGTCGCCACCACGGAGACCGTCGAGAGCGAGGGATTCGACCGCGCCGGCCTACGGCTGCCCGGACGCCAGGACGAACTCGTCGCCCGAGTCGCCGCCGCCAACCCCCGCACCGTCGTCGTCGTCAACGCCGGCGCGCCCGTCGAGATGCCCTGGCGCGAGGACGTCGCCGCAATCCTGCTGACCTGGTTCCCCGGCGAGCAGGGCGGCGCAGCACTCGCCGACGTCCTCCTCGGCCATGCCGAACCCGCGGGCAGGCTCCCCACCACCTGGCCCGGACGCCTCGACGAGACGCCGGTCCACCGGGTCACCCCCAGGGACGGTGTGCTCCGGTACGACGAGGAGGGGTTCATCGGCTACCGGGCATGGCAGCGCCACGACGCCGAACCGGCCTACCCCTTCGGGTTCGGACTCGGCTACACCGACTGGGAGCACGAGCACATCGAGGCCGTCGACACCCGCACCGTACGCGTCCGGATCCGCAACACCGGCCATCGCCACGGCCGCACCGTCGTCCAGGTCTACGTCAGCCCCGCAGACCGGACCACCGCCGGCGGCCCGCCGCGCCCCGACCGGTGGCTGGCCGGCTTCGCCTCCGTCACCGCGGACCCGGGACAGACCGCCGACGTGGAGATCCCCCTGCCCGAGCGGGCGTTCCAGGTCTGGGACACCGCCTCCTGCGCCTGGACCACGATCCCCGGCCGCTACACCGTCCACGCCGCGCACGACGCGGTCACGCCCACGCTCTCCACCGAGCTGCGGATCACCGGCTGACCGCCCCACCGACCGCTGTGGGACCGGGACCTGACAACCGGTCCCACAGCACCCCTTTCTGCTAGGAGACACGTTCCATGGACGCCGACGTCATCGTCGTCGGAGCCGGCCTCGCCGGCCTGGTCGCCGCACATGAACTCACCTCACGGGGACGACGGGTCGCGCTCGTCGACCAGGAAGGCCCGGCCGACCTCGGCGGGCAGGCTCACTGGTCGTTCGGCGGGCTCTTCCTCGTCGACTCCCCGGAACAGCGCCGCATGGGAGTCAGGGACTCCCTCGACCTCGCCTGGCACGACTGGCAGGGCAGCGCCCGCTTCGACCGCCTCGACGACGAGGACAGCTGGGCGGCCCGCTGGGCCCGCGCCTACGTCGAGTTCGCAGCCGGCGAGAAGCGCTCCTGGCTGGTCGGCCACGGCCTGTCCTTCCTCCCCACCGTCGGCTGGGCGGAACGCGGAGACCTCCGCGCCGACGGACACGGCAACTCCGTACCCCGTTTCCACGTCACCTGGGGCACCGGCCCCGGCGTCGTCGAACCCTTCGCGCGCCACGCCCAGGGCGCGGCGGCCGACGGCGATCTCACGTTCCACCATCGCCACCGCGTCGACGAACTCATCGTCGAGGGCGGCACCGTCAAGGGCGTACGAGGAGCGCTGCTGGCCGCCGACGACTCCCCGCGCGGGGTCGCCACCAACCGCGATGTGATCGGGGAGTTCGAGCTCACCGCGCAGGCCGTCATCCTCACCACCGGCGGCATCGGCGCCAGCCACGAGCTCGTACGCCGTCACTGGCCCGAGCGCCTGGGCACCCCGCCCGCCCACATGGTGACCGGTGTCCCCGCCTACGTCGACGGGCGCATGCTCGACATCAGCGCGGCGGCCGGAGTGCGGCTGGTCAACCGCGACCGCATGTGGCACTACACCGAGGGCCTGCGCAACTGGGATCCGATCTGGCCCGGCCACGGCATCCGGATCCTGCCCGGCCCGTCCCCCATGTGGTTCGATGCCCTCGGCAGGCGCCTTCCGCAGCCTTACCTGCCCGGTTACGACACTCTGGGCACCCTGCGCCATCTGCGCACCGCACCGGAGCTCACGGGCCACGACCACTCCTGGTTCATCCTCACGCAGAAGATCATCGAGAAGGAGTTCGCGCTGTCCGGGTCGGAGCAGAACCCCGACATCACCGGCAAGGACCGCGCCGCCTTCCTGCGCACCCGGCTGCTCGGCAAGGGGGCTCCGGCTCCCGTGGAGGCGTTCAAGGAGCACGGTGAGGATTTCGTCGTGGCGAACACGCTCGACGAACTCGTCGCCCGGATGAACCGCCTCACCGACGAACCGCTGCTCGACCCCGCGGCCATCCGCCGGCAGATCGAGGCACGCGACCTCCAGATCGCCAACCCCTTCTCCAAGGACGCCCAGGTCCAGGGCATCCGCAACGCCCGCCGCTACCTCGGTGACCGCCTCGGCCGCGCCGCCGCACCGCACCGCGTCCTCGACCCCGCCGCCGGGCCCCTCATCGGCGTGAAGCTCCACGTCCTCACCCGCAAGACCCTCGGCGGCATCCAGACCGACCTCGACTCCCGTGCCCTCGGCCACGACGGCCGACCCGTGGCAGGGCTGTACGCGGCCGGCGAGGTGGCGGGCTTCGGCGGCGGAGGCGCCCACGGCTACAACGCCCTGGAAGGCACCTTCCTCGGCGGCTGTCTCTTCACCGGCCGTCGGGCCGGCCGCGCCGCCGCCGCCGAGACGGCCTCCTGACCGGCGCGGCCGAACCCCCGGTCCACGGCGGCCGGTCGCCTGGCGCAGTGCGCCGGGCGACCGGCCGCCGTGGCTCCTGAGCGGTTCCGCGCCGAGCCGGACCTCGGAGACGGGAAGCGCACGGCCGAACCACCAGCGGCACCCCCGGCCTCCGCATCGCGCACCCTCGTCATCGCCCACGGCGTCGTCATCACCCTCGCCACCGCACCGGGTCAAGCTGTGCACTCCGCGTCTCGCCGGCTTCCTGCGGGTGCCCGTCGGCCCCGCAGGAAGCCGTCCTCGACAGCCGGGCATGAGGCCGTCGCCGCAGGTGTCCGGGCCGGGCCCCGGAGCCGGGAGGTCTTCGGGGCAGCCATCGTGGCTACCGTGCGACGGCTCCGGGGGCGGGCAGGTCCACCTGGGGAAGGCGCGGGTCCGCATCGGCCGGGATGACGTCGGCGGTCTCCACGAACCAGCGCAGCAGAGCGTCGCGCAGCCGCTGCTCGACGGCGGCGTACTCGCCGAGGCCGGCGAGGTTGGTCCGCTCCTGCGGGTCCTTCGCCCGGTGGTAGAGCTCGGGGGCCTCGTAGAGCCGCCAGACGTACGTCCACTCCTGGTCGCGTACGGCGACCGCCTTGC
Organism: Streptomyces sp. NPDC048411; assembly: GCF_040704695.1. NCBI lineage: Bacteria > Bacillati > Actinomycetota > Actinomycetes > Kitasatosporales > Streptomycetaceae > Streptomyces > Streptomyces sp. NPDC048411. Next base: position 14,833 of record NZ_JBEZKL010000007.1, on the reverse strand, counting down.
CCACCAGGGTGGGGTCCTCGTGCTGGAGGGCGCCCTTGAGGTCGTACGGGAAGGCGGGAAGCTCCATCTTGGGCTCTTCCTCCTCGGTGAAGCCGCCTTCGGTGAAGGCGTACGCGCGGTGCGGCGCGGCCGGGTCGGTCAGCAGCCGGGTCAGGCTGCGGCCGAAGTGGCGGTGAGGGGCCTCGACGCCGGCCAGTTCCAGGACGGTGGGGAGCACGTCGATCATCTCCACCATGGCGTCGCATTCCCGGCCCTGGCCGAGGCCGAGACCGCTGCCCGCGCTGATGATCAGGGGATCGCGGGTGATGCAGTCGTGCATGGCCGAAGGCCACTTCTCGATCAGTCCGTAGTCGCCGAGATATTCGCCGTGGTCGGCGAAGAACAGGGTCACGGTGTCCTCGGCGGCGCCCGCGTCGGTGACCGCGTTCATCACCCGGCCGAGCTGGTCGTCGAGGCGGGCGATCATGCCGTAGTAGGTGGCCACGACCTCGCGCCACTGTTCCGGTGTGACCTCTGAGATGCCGTACCGCTCGCGGATGGCCCGCATGTACCGGGGCTCGCGGGCCGGATCGCCCACGGCTGCGGGGTCGGGGACCGCATCCCGGTCGAACCGGGAGAACCAGGGCTCCTCGACCTGGAACGGGCAGTGCGGCGCCACCAGCGGGACGAACAGCACCCAGGGCTGCTCGGGGGGCGCGGCCAGCCACTGCTCGGCGCTGCGGACCGCGGCCTCGTCGGGGTCGATCCGCCCGTCGTCGGGCACCAGGCCCCGGTAGAACAGGCGGGACCAGACGCCGTCGGGGAACTCCCCGCCGTAGCCCACGGTCGGCCGGGTCGAGAAGCCGTACTCGTGGACGCTCAGCTCGGTGACACCCGGGGCGAAGGTGTCACCGCGGGCGCCGGCCCAGGTCACGTGGTAGCCGGCGTCCTTGAGGATCCGCAGCAGGTTCGGCTCGTGCTCCTTGAGCAGGTGGGTGAGAGTGCGGTGGCCGGCGGTGTGCGGGTACCAGCCGGTCAGAATGGACGCGCGGCTGGGCGAGCACACGGGGTGCTGGACGTACGCGTTGGTGAAGCGGGTGCCACGGGCCGCGAGGGCGTCGATGTGCGGGGTGCTGACGTGCGGGTTGCCGAAGGCACCGATCGCGTCGGCGCGCAGCTGGTCCGGCATGAAGATCACGAAGTTGGGCCGGGAGGACATGGATCACCCTTCTTGTGGTGCTGCTTGCGGGGACTTCTGAGCGTGGTTCGCGCGGCGGTCCAGTTCGTGCTGGAGGGCGACGGCGTCACGGGTGTAGGGGCGGTAGAGCAGGCTCGCGAACAGTGCGCCGACGAGGATGATGACGACGAGGCTCCACAGCAGCGCACCCTCCAGACCGATGCTGTCGCCGAGCTGCCCGACGAGGAAGGTGACAGCGGCCCAGCCGAGGCTCTCGACAGCGAGGAACAACGCGAAGGCGGAGCTGCGCAGTTCGGGCGGGACCACGGACATCAGCAGCGGCCGGTTCACGCTCGGCTGGACGCCCTGGAGGGCGCCGAGGACGGAGAAGAGGGCGGCGTACACGGGCAGCGACGACCAGGCGATCTGGGTGGTGACGAAGGCGAGGGCCGCGTACAGGAAGTAGGTCGTCTGCAACAGGGCGATACGTCCGGCGCGCGGGAAGCGCCGTTGCATGCGGTCCGCCAGCACACCGCCCGCCAGGGTGCCGACGAGGTACGACACGGCGGTGGGCAGGGTCACCAGTGAGGCCGCGGCGTTGCTGAACCCGCGGACTTCGACCAGGAACACGACGCCGAACGCCAGCAGCACGAACTGCGACCCGAGCAGGCGATGGACGCAGAGCAGCGGGAAGGTGCGGATACTCATCAGGCGTCGTACGCTCTCGCGGTCGAACGCGCGGTCGCGCTGGGCTCGGTCCGTGGGATCAAGTGCGGCGAGCTGGGGTTCGGCCGCGCCGATGCCCGGGTCCCTGAGGAAGCGCAGCAGGGCGAGTCCGGTCAGGATCTGGAGGGCGCCGACGGCGAAGAACCCGTACCGCCATCCGTCCGAGAACGAGGACAGCTGTCCGAGCAGCGGACCGAGGACTCCGGAGTACAGCGCGACGCCGGCGAAGAGGAATCCGGTGGCCCGCCCACGTGACGTGTCGTCGAAGAGGTCGCCGACGATCCCGGCGACCAGGGGGCCGCAGCCGGCGGCGCCCGCGGCGACGACGGTGGTCATCACCACGAGCTGCGTGTAGTTCTGCGCGAACCCGGTCGCGATGGTCCACACGCCCCACAGGCCGGAGCAGACGGCAAGGACGTATGTCCGCGGAACGCGTTGGGCGATGCTCACCCAGAGCGGTCCGAAGAACACCCCGGCGAGCTTGGCCGTGGCGCCCAGGGTGCCGAGCGCCGACAAGGGCAGGCCGAGAGCGGCCCGCATGGCGGGGAACATCACGACGAGCACGTTCTGCTCACCGTTGTCGGCGCCGACGGCCGCGCTGAGCAGGCCGAGTTGGCGTCGGCGGCCGGGCTTGGCTCCGGTGCCGGACGAGGGCGGGGCGGCGGCCCCTTCCGAGGGGGCTGGTGGCGCGGAGTGCATCAGGACTCCTTGAGGGCTCGGCGGGGTCAGCTCGGCTGGACCGGCCGCTGGTCACGGCTCTGGAGCAGGGCGACCCAGCGCGCGGCGAGTTCGACGGTGCGCGGGCGGTCGGGTGCGTGCCAGGACACCGGCACGTTCAGGACGGCGAGTCGCGCTTCGAGGTCCTCGGCCAGGTGGGCGCGGCCGGTGTCCCGAAGGTGCCGGGCGTAGCGCACGGGATCGCTGTAGTACGTCGGCCCGGTCTGCAGGGTCGTCTGCATCGGGTCGGGCAGGCAGCCCGGCCTTCCCGCGTACGCGTGCAGCCATTCGGCGAGGTGGGAGCGCATGGTGGCCGCGAGGTCCGGTTCGTCGTCGAGCAGGTCGCGGGTGAGGTACGGGTCGTCGGTGACGTGGAAGAGCTGTTCCCACTCGGCGCGGAAGGAGCCGGGGTGGTAGGTGCGGATGTAGAGGTGGTCCCGGGTGCGGACGGCGCGCTGGTAGGTGTGCGCTCCGTGGCCGAGGACCAGGTAGGGGCGGGACTCGATGGTCTCGCCGCGCACGGCGGGGGCGAAGGACTCGCCCTGCCAGCCGGCGGGGATCTGCATGCCGAGCAGGTCGCACAGGGTGGGGGCGAGGTCGATGTTGTACAGCAGGGCGTCGTTGTGGCGGGCGTGGTCGGGGAGGCGGTCGGTGACGCCGGGCCAGTACACGACGAGCGGCAGTCGGTGGGTGGGCTCGTTGGCCAGGCCGTGTTCCGCGTACGAGCCTTGTTCGCCGAAGGACTCGCCGTGGTCGGCGCTGACGATGATCGCGGTCTCCTCCGCGATGCCGAGTTCCTCCAGGGTGGCCATGAGTCGGCCGAAGTGGTGGTCCCAGTAGTGGACCGCCCCGTCGTAGCCGTTGATGAGATGCTCGAAGTCGGCGCGCGAGCGGATGGTGTCGGGCATGTTGTGCGGAACCGGGGAGCGTCCGCTGCCGGTCAGGGAGTAGTGCAGGTCGAGGGCGCTGCGTGGTCCGTAGATCTCGGCGTGGGTGGCGATGGTCTCCTCGTCGGGCCATTCCTGGACGGGGCCGGAGGCCGCCATCTTCTCGGTCCACTCGACGGGCTGGGTGTAGTTGGTGTGCGGGTCCCAGTAGGTGAGGTGCAGGTACCAGTTGTCGTCGTCCGCGTGCCGCCGGATCCAGTCGACGGCCGCGCTGTTGACGTCCTGGGCCTCCTCGTCGCCGAAACGGTCGGTGGCGCGGATGGACTCGCGGAAGTTGGCGTGGAAGAAGTAGGCGCGGTGGCGCTCGGCGAACACTGAGACGGCGGCGGTGTAGTAGCCGCCCCAGCCGAGGCGCTGGCCGAGCAGGGGGCGGTCGGGCTCCGGTCCGTGCCCCGCGTCGAGCCGGAACTGCGCCGCGGGTCCGAAGTGCCCGATCACCCCGTTGGTGATGCCGAACTGACCGCTGGTCAGGGCGGTGCGCGAGGGCAGGCAAGGCGAGTCCGAGCAGTAGTAGCGGTCGAAGGTGACGGATTTGTCCGCCAGTTTCTGCAAGTTCGGGGTGGTGGGGCGGTGGTAGCCGTAGGGGGTGGTGTGGTCGGCGCGGAGGGTGTCCACGTCGACGTAGATGATGCGCATGGTGACTCCGGGGGTTTCGGGCAGGGGGTATCACCGGTCCGGCTCGGCGAGAACGCCGGGCGACCGGTCGCCACGGAAGGTGGATCGGAGCGGGAAGTGCGTGGGGGAGGGCTCAGCGGCGACCGAGGCGCGCTTCCAGGCGGGCCTTGGTGAGTTCGAGCCAGGCGATGTACGAGGCGCCGTACGCGTAGCCGTGTTCGTGGGCCAGGGTGTGGACCTCGCCGGCCCAGTCGGCGTCGAGCTCGGGGATCTGCGGGTCGTACGGGTCGGGGAACGGTGGAGCGGGGACGGCCGGTCGGTGTTCGAGCCGGTAGGCCAGCTCCGTGCGGACGACGTCGAGGGCGATCTCGGGGTCGAGCTGCCCGGCGAAGATGAAGCGCAGGGTGAAGTCGGGGTCCTTCGGGCGGGAGGAGGGCTCGAAGGGTGAGCGGGCCCACTCCAGGAGGGCTTCGCGGCCCTCGTCGGTGAGGTGGTACACCTTGGCGTCGGGCCGTCCTTCACGCGGATCGACCTCGAAGGCGACCCAGCCGCGCTCGACCAGTTTGGCGAGCCGACGATAGATCTGCGGCAGCTGTACGTCGTAGCCGATGTAGCGGCCGGGTCCGTCCATCCAGCGGCGCAGGTCGTATCCCGAAAGGCGGCGCAGCGCGAGCACCCCGAGGATCACGTAATCGAGTAGCATCGCCGACGCCGCCTATGTTCGCAGGTACTTATGGGCCTCAGATTCACCTCCGTTCGGCAGCGTGTCAAGACCTGTCACACGGAGGAAACGCAGCGGAAACCCGCGTGGCCGCTGGAACTGTCGGGCGAGTTCGCGCTGCGCGCGGCGACACGGTAGCGGTTGCAGTAGGAGCGGTGGCACATGTGCGAGCCACCGCGGATGACCCTCTCCGCGCCCGCCGCCGGCCCCCTCGGGTCCACGAGCGGGCGCGTGGCGGGGTGGTCGGTGGTCCACCAGTCGGCGCACCACTCCCACACGTTGCCCGCCATGTTGTACAGGCCGTAGCCGTTCGGTTCGAAGGCGTCCACGGGGGCGGTGCCCCGGTAGCCGTCGGTGGCAGTGTTCTTGGACGGGAAGGTGCCTCGCCAGATGTTGCAGCGGTGGACGCCGTCGGGGTCCAGCTCGTCGCCCCACGGGTAGCGCCGCTGCTCCAGGCCACCGCGGGCCGCGTACTCCCACTCGGCCTCGGTGGGCAGCCGCTTGCCGGCCCAGGCGGCGTAGGCCGCGGCGTCGTTCCACGACACGTGGACCACGGGGTGGTCGGCACGGTCGGCGAGGTCGCTGCCGGGACCTTCGGGAAGGCGCCAGGTGGCCCCTTCCACGCCACACCACCAGGGCGTTCGCTCCGGGCGCGGGGCTCCGCGGCGCAGGGCGGCGGGAAGGAAGCCGGCGAACACGTACGACCAGCCGTAGCGCTCGGCATCGGTGACATGTCCGGTGGCCTCGGCGAAAACGGCGAATCGTTCGTTGGTGACCGCGTGGACGTCCATGCGGAACGGCTTCAGCCGCACCGCTCGCACCGGACCCTCGCCGTCGGAGGGAAATCCCTCGGTGTCCTCGGCCCCCATCAGGAACTCGCCCCCGGGAAGCAGCACCATGCCCTCCGTGGAAGCGGCTCCCTCTGCAGGCGGCCCGGAGACCGGCCCCGTCGGTCGGCCGGCCGACGGGGCGCAGCAGCGGGCAGGGGACGGCGTGTACTCACGCATGACGGTCCACTCCTTCCGGGAATCGGCTCTTCCGCTCCCGATAGCTATGTTCTAACGTACATAGCTATTACCGGCAGGCCCAGGGAAGGGACATCCCCCGTGAAGGCCATCATGGTCATGTTCGACACGCTCAACCGCCGCTTCCTGCCGCCCTACGGGGCCGACTGGATCCACGCGCCCAACTTCCGGCGCCTCGCCGAGCGGACGGCGACCTTCGACACCTGCTATGCCGGGTCCATGCCCTGCATGCCGGCCCGTCGAGAGCTGCACACCGGGCGCTACAACTTCCTGCACCGCAGCTGGGGCCCCCTGGAGCCGTTCGACGACTCCGTCCCCGAACTGCTCGGCGAGCACGGGATCTACACCCACCTGGCCACCGACCATCCCCACTACTGGGAGGACGGCGGCGCCACCTACCACGGCCGCTTCCGCTCCTTCGAGTTCTTCCGCGGCCAGGAGGGCGACCCCTGGAAGGGCCAGGTCGCCGACCCCGAGATCCCGGACGCGATCCGGGGCCGTCGCGACGGCGCCTGGCGCCAGGACTGGGTCAACCGGCAGCACCTCACCGACGAGGCCGACCACCCGCAGACTCGGACCTTCGACGCGGGCCTGGAGTTCCTGCGCACCAACCACACCGCGGACGACTGGTTCCTCCAGATCGAGACCTTCGACCCGCACGAGCCCTTCTTCAGCTACGACCGCCACAAGCGGCACTACCCGCACGGCTACGACGGCCCCCACTTCGACTGGCCCGACTACAAGCGCGTCCAGGAGACCAAGGAGCAGACCGAACACGCGCGCCTGGAGTACGCGGCCCTGCTGACCATGTGCGACCAGTCCCTGGGCCGCGTGCTCGACGCCATGGACGAACTTGCCCTGTGGGACGACACGCTGCTCATCGTGAACACCGACCACGGCCTACTGCTCGGCGAGCACGACTGGTGGGGCAAGGGCGTCCCGCCCTGGTACGACGAGACCATCCACACCCCGCTGTTCGTCTGGGACCCCCGCAGCCGTATCCAGGGCGAGCGGCGCCAGGCCCTCGTCCAGACCATCGACATCGGCCCCACCCTCCTGGAGTACTTCGGCGTCGACCGCACCCCCGACATGCAGGGCGAACCCCTGCGTCGAACCGTGGCCGACGACACCCCGATACGCGAGGCCGCGCTGTTCGGCGGATTCGGCGGACACGTCAGCGTCACCGACGGCCGCTACGTGTACATGCGGGCCTGCGCGAACCCGCACAACCAGCCGCTGTACGAACACACCCTCATGCCCACCCACATGCGCGGCAGGTTCACCCCGGCCGAGCTCAAGGACGCCGAACTCGTACCGCCCTTCTCGTTCACCAAGGACGTCCCCCTGCTGAAGGTGCCGGGCCACGCCCTGACCAACCCGCACACCTTCGGCACCCTCCTCTTCGACCTGCACACCGACCCCGGACAGGAGCACCCACTCCTCGACGACGACCTCGAACTGCGCATGGCCACCCTGCTCACCGAACAGCTCCGGGCCGCCGACGCGCCCTTGGAGCAGTACGAGCGACTCGGCCTGCCGGCAACGGACCCCGTCACGCCCGTACACCTCCTGGCCCGCGCGCAGAAGCCGCAGGCCGACGCCGCCCTCCAGCCGCCGCCCCGCCCCGAGGACTTCCCGACCGGCCCCTTCAGCGTGCACGTCCCACTGCGCGACCTCCTCACCCACCCGGAAGCCGAAGCCGTCCTGCGCACCCACTTCGCCGCCCTGCTCGACGGCCCCCTCGGCCAGCGCGCCGTCAATCTCTCTCTCCTCCAGATAGCCACCCTCGTCTCCGGCCTGCTCCCCGCTGACCGGCTCCACGCGATCGCGAACCGCCTGGCCGAGATCGACACCGCGGCACCGCGATAGTGCCTGCGGTCATGCCCGGCCGACCCGGTACGCAGCCGCCCGACAAGGGCTGGACACCCCGCCGACCCCTGGGCGGGGGTCCCCCTCCGAGAGATCGCGGCCGAGGCCGGACAGCGCAACACGGGGACGGTCCACTGCGCGCCGCCTCACCGCGGTCCGCCACGGAACGCTGTGCCACCAGCGCCCGGTCCTGGTCGAGGCGCTACAAGACGGCTATGGCATCCGATCGGTCATCCCGGCGCAACAGACGCCGGATCAGTCCCGAGCACTCGCGTAGGCGTCCTGTGATGCCTCACCAAGCAGAGCCGCGACCACTGTCGTCACGGCGAAGGTCATTTCGTCCACGCGTGTCGTCTCCCCCACTGGTTGCAGCACTGTATCCACCCAGCGCCGGACGACAGCCGGAACGGTTCATCCCGCATCCGCCGTACCCTTGCCCGGGGTTCGCCAGCTCAACTCAGCCAACCTGCAAGGGCGTTAGCGAGCGCATCACCACCCTGCTGGACCACGGTTCCCGCCACCAGGGCCGGAAGTGCCTGAGCAATCCCCCGCAGTGCGCCGACCTGCCCGTCGGGGGCAGCCAGCGAGGTGTCGACGGAGTCCGCCATGGCACGCAGCACCGACGCATTGGCCAGACCGGCCTCGTTGCGCTGCACGTCGGCTCGGAACGAAGCGACGAGGTCTCGTACGGTCTCGACGTCGACTGCACCCTGGACCGACGCGGACTGGTACACATGGGAGATGTTCTGCCCCACGACGTTCTGATTCGGGGCGTTGTTGTTGCCGCCGATGCTGATGCCCGAGCCGTGCCCCTGTTCCGGTTCACCTCGGCGTCGTCCCACGACCATCAACTTCTTCCTCCTTGAGCCTTGTTGTCCTGGCCGACATTGCTGATGCCGCTGCCAGAGACGTTCTGGATGGGCGCATTGTTGTCGCCGTAGACCTGGATATTGGTGATGACAGCGGCCACCTGACGCTCGTACGGGGCAGTGTCGACCCCCAGTTCTTCGAGGTATTCGGAGACCGTCCGGAAGATGCAGGTCTGCATCAGAACGACGTGCCGCTTGGCGTCATCGCTCTGGTGCATGTCGAGGATTTCCTCGGTGGAGTAGCGATCGCGCAGGCTGACCGGATCCTTTTCCTCGGCACGGCCATCGTCCGTCTGCCCACCGAGCCCGAGCCGAGTCACGAACCGCCAGAGCGCGAGCGGCCCTTCGACAGCATCCAGCAGCGACTGCACCGACGCCCAGCCGAGCAAGCGGATCCCTCGCTTGGCGACGGGCCCATCGGCCACCCTCATTTCGTTGTAGAGGGGCGTCATCACGTGCGGGCGCACGGTGAGCCGCAGTTCGCCGGCCTCCAGCGCAGCATGGACGAACACGGTGACGACGACCTGGCCGTCCCAGCTGACACACTGCGCGCGCAAGTACAGCCGGTCCGGCACATTGGACGGCGATCGGCGGCCTCTGCCCCGAAGGTCCGGCAGTTCCAGCTTGGCCGCGCGCGTGCGCCGCAGCCACATCTCGGATGGCAGTCCGAGAACTTCCGTGACGGAGAAGCCGGGCAATGGATCGGTGATCTCTCGCGCGCCGCGCCCCAGTTCCCGGAGAGCGTCGCCCATCCGTCGCAGCAGTTCCGCCTCTCCGAAGTGCTTTACCGACTCCTCCAGGTCCTTGGGCTTGAGCGGAATCCCGATGTCGACCACACCCCAGACGTCCCGCCCGGCCCCGACAAAACGCTCCGGATGGCCGTAGGGCAACTCTTGCCGCGTCTGTTCGTCACCGATGAGCGCCATCCGGCCCCCGCCTCTCGCCGCCACCCACGGCAGCCCGTCGGCCGCGACACCGTCTCGGAGGATCCGGGACAACGCCGCCCGCGAGGCGAGCCGGTCGCCGAGGCAGACGAATGTGGCTCCGACCAACAGCGCGAACGGCAGTAGCAGCAGTCCGAGCCGCAGGTTGACCACTTCACCGCGCACGGGTTCGTACGGCACCACCGCAAGCAGCCACGGCACACACAACACGAGGTATGCCATACGGGGTGAGGGTGCAAGCCGTGACTTCTTGTTCTTGCGCACGGCTCGGAGCGCAGCCCATCGCATCAAGAGAGCGAGCAGGACCATCGCGCCCCACACAACGGCCGCTCGGGGAACCACGTAGGCTGCCGCGCCGACCAGGAGCAGAATCATCACTCGCCGCAGCCAACGCCGTCGTCTGGCGCGCAGACTGTGCGCCGTCACGGGTACGAGATCGAAGCCGTACGACGGGACGGGCAGTGGCGGCCCGTGCAGGACGTGGTCCACGACCCACTGCGCCATCGGCTCGCCAAGGGGCGGGCAGTCGTCACTGCCTTCCAGGTACATACGTCTGCGCGTACTGCGTCGGGGCTTGTTCGGCTTCTTGTCCTTGCCTCTGATCTTGCGCCACCACGCCTTGATGGCTTTGACCCGGTCAGGCCGCACGTAGACGGCTTGACACAGCAGCCTTGTCACCTCGGACGAAGTGGCTTGCACCTCGCTGTAGCGGCCGAACCCGGAGAGATCCGTCCCGGTGTGAATCGGCACTGCCGGCCCATCGACCATCTCCCCAGCGGCGCGCTCCCGAACGCGCAGCCCCCGACCGAACCCCATGCCCGCCCCCGTTCATTGGTACGGCGGGCATCTTTACGGTGAACGTGCAGAACCACCAGATCACAAACGTGACAATGCCCCCAACCAGCCTGCGTCATACAAGGTTTGACCGAATAGCGCTCCCCGCGCGGGAGTACGCCCCTGCGAGCGTGCCACGCCAACCCGCCCTCCGTGCTGCGCATCAGCGGACCCGAGTCGTCAGTGCCGATAGGCACACTGCCGACACTCCCCGCAGAGAGTCGCCTACTCTCAGCACGCCATCGACACTCGCCACCGCGACAGAGCCTGACCTGCCCGACAAGCCGCCTGACACCCCATCAGAAGGAGCGTCAAATGAGCGTCATTTCAGTGTCAAGATATCGCCCGTAACGCCCACACCGCACATAACGCGCGCGAGCAAAAGCCCAGGCCAGGAACCCTTTGCGACAGGTTCAAGGATCGCAACACACTCCACATGATGCATCATCGAAATCACGTCACGATCGACGGAGGTCGGAGAACTTGCACGTCAGACACGGTTTCTCGGCCCGACGGGCGGGCTGTGAGGTACCCGGAGCGTCAAATGAGCGTCACATCTGCGACGGGTCAGCTTCGGGAGATCCGCTGTGTGCGGTCACCTTCCCAGGCAGCAGGGACGACGAACGCACCGACAGCCGACCATGGCACCGACTCGGCATCAGGCCGCTGCCGACAAGCACAGGTCAGCGTCGGCCCGGCGTTCCATTCCCGCACGTGGATAGCGAGTGAGGTCGGCAATCGGGGCACCACCTACTCCCCTACCACTCGCCACAACCGCGCCAGTCACCGAGTGACGTCCCAGTCTTATCCGGCCGCTCCCCGAGTGTTCACATACCGCATCCAGGGCAAGACGGCGTGTTCACGCCAATCCCGCCCCAGGTGGGCGGCCGCTAGAGCCCGTGACCAGGGGACACCGCACCGACCAGCGCGGCAACACCACGTCGATGACGTACGACAGTGCCGGCCGGATGCTCACCCGCAGTTCCCCGTCGGGCCTCGGCTACACGGAGATCTGGACGTACGACACGTCGGGCAACATCACCGGCCACACCGACGGCCGCGGCAACAAGACGACCTATGCGTACAACACGTCGAACCAGCTGCCGACGACCACCGACCCCCTCGGCGGCACCACCGTCTACACGTACACGGCGCTGGGCGCCATCCAGACGGTGAAGACGCCACGAGGCAAGGTCACCACCTATGGCTACGACACGGCCGGGAACCGAACGTCGGTGACCACGCCGCTGGGTGAGAAGGCGACGTTCACGTACGACAAGGCCGGGCGGATCCTGACCAAGACGGACCCGCGTGGCAACGTCAGCGGCGCCGACCCCGCCTCCTACACGACGACGTACGCCTACGACGGGCGAGGGCTGCTCAGCTCGGCCACCGACCCGTTGGGCCGCACCACGGCCTACACGTACAACGGCGCGGAGCAGCTCGTCTCTGCGAAGAACCCCGAGGGTGACACCACCGCCTACTCCTACGACGATGCCGGGCATCTGATCCGGACGACGGACGCGGCGGGCAAGTTCGTCACCCGCACCTACAGCGCCGCCGGACACCTCGCCTCCGAGACGGACGCCGCCGGCCGCAAGACCACGTACACCTATGACAAGGTGGGCCGTCTGCTCACCAGCGTGTCACCGCGCGGCAATGTCACCGGTGCTGACCCGGCCGCCTACACCACGAGCTACGCCTACGACGCCGCCGGCAACCGCACCAAGGTCACAGGCCCCACCGGCGCGTTCACCACCACGACCTACGATGCGATCAACCGGCGGCTGGTGAACACCGACCCGCTGGGCCACACCACCGCCTACACGTACGACGCCAACGACAACGTCACCAAAGTCACCGACGCTGCGGGCAAGACGGCCCTCTCCGTCTACGACAAGAACAATCAGCTGACCAGCAGCACCAACCAGCTGAGCAAGACCACAACGTACACCTACGACGCCGACGGACACCTGCTCAGCAGCACCTCGGCCCTGGGCAACAAGGAAACCTGGACCTACGACGACGACGGCCGCCAGACCACTGCCGTCGACCCCCGCGGCAACACCACCGGCGCCTCCCCCGCCCAGTACACCACCACCTACGGCTACGACCCGTCGGGCAACCCGACCACCGTCACCGACCCGCTCGGCAACGTGACCCGCACCGAATACGACGCCATCGGCAACGTCACCCGGAGCACCGACGCCGACCAGCGCGCCACCACCTACGGCTACGACAAGCTCGACCAGCTGACCACCGTCACCGCCCCCGGCGGCGCGGCCACCACTTACGGCCACGACTCGGTCGGCAACGTCACCCATCGCACCGATGCCAACGGCCACGTCACCACCTACGGCTATGACGCGGCGCACCGCCTGACGTCAGTCACCGACCCGCTGAACCGGGCGACGACCTACGCCTACGACGCCGACAGCAACCCGGTCAAGGCGACGACGCCCCGCGGCACCACCACCCAGACGTACGACGCCCGCGGCCTGCTCACCAAGATCGACTACTCCGATGCCACCCCCGACGTCACCCTCGGATACGACGACGCCGGACACATGACCACCCGCGCCAACGCGAACATCTCCGAGGACTTCGTCTACAACGCGGTCGGCAACCTCACCAAGACCCGCGGCTTCGCCTACACCTACGACGCCGCCGGGCAGATGCTCACCCGCAAGTACTCCGACGGCAACACCATCGGCTACACCTACGACAACGACGGCCGCACCGCCACGATGACGGCCGACGGTGCCACGACCACGTACACCTCGGACGCGGCAGGCAACCTCACCAAGTCGGCACTGTCCTCGGGGACGCGCACGACGCGTTCACCGGCGAGAACGGCGGCGCCGGCGCCTTCCTCGACAAGTACCTCCCCGTCCGCCCCGCCTACCGCCTCTACCGCGCCGAGTACATGCTCCGCCAGCAAGGCTGCGACGCACTCGCCGACCTCTACGCCGAAGCAGCCGACGAACTCACCCAACAGATAGCCGTCACCGGGCTCGGGGGACTGACAGGGTGGCGACGCGCAGCCGTGGCGCCCGAGTTGCGCGGACACAACATTCCCACCCATGGTAAGGGCGTCGGCCCAGCCCGCGTCCGAATCCCTGGCGGACGGCCAGACGGCCAAGCCGTCATCGCGGGCCACGGGGCGTACATCCGAGGCACGGGGGACACACGGATGCCCAGTGGCACCTGGGGCTACCTCTACGTCGAGGATGGAAAGGTGCTCGGGCAGCCTGTCGGACTCGCCGTCGAGCAGGGTAAGAAAGTGAAGCCCACGGAGATCTTCGGCCCCGGCAAGGAGATACCGAACTACACCGTGTTCCCGGGCACCGATCTAAGGATGATGTCGGGGTCGATCACGGTCAGCAAACCCACGCTGCTCAGCGATATCCTTAAGCCCAACATGGGACCCGTGCACATGGCCTTCTGTCGAGAACACTGCAATCCGCGCTGAGGAGTGGTTATGCCTCACTATCCCGACATGACCACCTACGTGTACGACACATCGGACCAAGCGATGCTTAATGTCGGCTGGTTGGCACCCGATTATGCCTACCGCACAGGCATCGTGGACGACCGCGTAATAGATGCGTTGAAGGTTCTCAGCGGTGCCTACGAGAACCAGATGCGCGGCTTCCACTACTGCGAATTCTGTGATGCCGACCGGATCTGGATCCCCGACGGTCCGGGCGGGGAAGCCCGGGTATGGCTGGGCTCGGCAGAGATCAGGGTAGAAGGTGAGGACGGCACCCTCTACGCCTCACCGAATCTGATCATCCACTACATCACCGAGCACCGGTACTGCCCACCCGAGGAATTCTGCCGCGCGGCGGTAAGGACGGCAGGAATCGAAACAACTGGGCCGCTGACTGTGGTCGAGTAGCGGCTGCCGGCAACGCACCGGAATAAACATGTCTGCCATGGCGCTCGAACGAAATCCTACCTTTCAGTACGAGGAGGAAAGGAATCTCGTTCGAGCGCCGCCAGACAACACCCAGCGGCATTACCCAGTAACGGATTTCTCACGCTGCAACCCAACAACGTCTCACTGAGCATTTTCAGAATGGCCACCGATGGGGTGACGGCGGCGAGGGCGCAACGCACGAGGCACCCGTGCCGTCGAGGGAGATGTTCGAAGTCTCAACTCATCAGCGCAGACGCCTCGTTGGTTCCCTGTCCTGTCGCGCTCGATCTGCCTCATGCGCTGGTCGAGTGGGTCACCATGCTCATCGTCACTCGCGAGGGTGGCCGCCGCTGCAAGCTCCGGCCGCACCAACGGGCGCTTGTCGGTCTGGTGTACCCGCGCGAGCACGACACCCTGGCCCGGATCGCCGCCGGCTTCGGCATCGGGTGCGTTGCTTTCTGAGTGATCTGATCTGACCAGATCACTCA